>CABTAV010000055.1:0-10195 GCA_902482895.1 uncultured Streptococcus sp.
GATATGGTCTTCATCACTGATGGTATGGGAGGAGGCTGTGGAACCGAAGCTGCTCCTGTTATTGCTCGTATCGCCAAAGATTTAGGTGCTCTTACAGTTGGTGTTGTAACACGTCCGTTTGGTTTTGAAGGAAGCAAACGTGGACAATTTGCTGTAGAAGGAATCAATCAACTACGTGAGCATGTAGATACTCTATTGATTATCTCAAACAACAACTTGCTTGAAATTGTTGATAAGAAAACACCGCTCTTGGAGGCTCTTAGCGAAGCGGATAACGTTCTTCGTCAAGGTGTTCAAGGAATTACCGATTTGATTACCAACCCAGGATTGATTAACCTTGACTTTGCCGATGTGAAAACAGTTATGGCAAATAAAGGGAACGCCCTAATGGGTATCGGTATTGGTAGTGGAGAAGAACGTGTAGTAGAAGCAGCTCGTAAAGCAATCTACTCACCACTTCTTGAAACAACGATTGATGGTGCTGAGGATGTTATCGTCAACGTTACTGGTGGTCTCGACTTGACTTTGATTGAGGCAGAAGAAGCTTCAGAAATTGTCAACCAAGCAGCTGGTCAAGGAGTGAACATCTGGCTCGGAACATCTATCGATGAAAACATGAAAGATGAAATCCGTGTTACAGTTGTGGCAACTGGTGTTCGTCAAGATCGTGTTGAAAAAGTTGTTGGACATGCACCAAAACAAGCAGTTCGTCATGAGCAAGTAAGCCCAAGTCATGCACGTAACCACGATCGTCACTATGACATGGCTGAAACTGCAGAAATTCCAAGTCCAGCACCTCGTCGCACAGAACCTTCTCAAACTTCAGCATTTGGTGATTGGGACTTGCGTCGTGAGACAATTGTCCGTCCGACTGATTCAGTTGTATCACCAGTTGAACGCTTCGAAGCACCATCTTTAGAAGAGGACGAATTAGAAACTCCTCCATTTTTCAAAAATCGTTAAGTAAATGAATTTGAAAGAAAATACAGAACGTGTTTTTCAACAAATAAAAGATGCAAGTCAGCAGTCAGGAAGAGAAGCTAATTCTGTTTCGGTTGTTGCTGTTACAAAATATGTAGACGTACCGACAGCGGAGGCTTTGCTTCCGCTAGGTGTGCATCATATTGGTGAAAATCGTGTAGATAAATTTCTTGAGAAATATGAAGCTTTAAAAGACCGGAATATTACCTGGCATTTGATTGGTACTTTGCAAAGACGCAAGGTCAAAGATGTCATTCAGTATGTTGATTATTTCCACGCTTTGGATTCATTAAAGCTAGCAGAAGAAATTCAAAAAAGAAGTAACCGAGTTGTTAAGTGTTTCTTACAAGTAAATATCTCAAGGGAAGAGAGCAAACATGGTTTTTCAAAGGAAGAACTAATGGAGCTCTTGCCAGAATTGGCCGCCTTAGATAAAATTGAATATGTAGGCTTGATGACTATGGCTCCTTTTGAAGCTAGTAGTGATGAGTTGAAAGAAATTTTTAAAGCTACGCAGGATTTGCAACTAGAAATTAGAGAAAAACAAATTCCCAATATGCCAATGACGGACTTGAGTATGGGTATGAGTCGTGACTACAAGGAAGCGATTGAATTTGGCTCAACATTTGTCAGAATTGGTACAGCATTTTTTAAATAGGAAAGAAATATGTCTTTAAAAGATAGATTTGATAAATTTATAGATTATTTTACAGAAGATGGAGAAGATGTTGGTACTGCATATCAGCCTAAAGCTGAAGAGCCAATTGTGACTCCAGTCCCTTCTGTTCAAGAGTTGCCTCAACAAGCTGGTAGCACGCCATCTAAAGATAAAAACATCACTCGTCTTCATGCCCGTCAACAAGAGTTGGCTATGCAAAGTCAACGTTCTACTGATAAGGTGACAATTGATGTTCGTTATCCACGTAAATACGAAGATGCCACAGATATTGTTGATTTATTAGCTGGTAACGAAAGTATTTTGATTGATTTCCAATATATGACAGAAGTTCAAGCACGTCGTTGTTTGGATTATCTAGACGGGGCTCGTCACGTTTTGGCTGGTAACATGAAAAAGGTAGCATCTACTATGTACCTACTGACACCAGTTGATGTTGTCGTTAATATTGAAGATATCAAAATCCCAGATGAATCACAAAATGGTGAATTTGGCTTTGACATGAAACGTACGAGAGTGAGATAATGCTCTTTCTCATTCGTTTTATTCAAAATGCAGTGGATATCTATTCACTGATTTTAATCATTTTTGCTCTGATGTCTTGGTTTCCAAATGCTTATGAATCACGTCTGGGACGATTGATTATTAGTTTAGTGAAACCGATAATTGCTCCCTTACAACGTTTACCACTTCAGATTGCTGGTCTTGACTTGTCTGTTTGGGTTGCGGTATTACTAGTTCATTTTCTAGGGGAACAATTGATTCGACTTTTAGTGATCTTTCTATGAACAAGATGATTTATCAACACTTTTCTAAGAATGATTCGTCTTTTATTGATAAGGGAGTAGAATGGATAAAAAAGGTAGAAGATTCTTATTCTCCTTTTTTAACCCCCTTTGTAAATCCCCATCAAGAAAAGATTTTAAAGGTTCTAGCATCAACCAACGGCATCTCCTACATGAGCAGTCGGCAGTTTCTTGAAACTGAATATGTACGGGTACCCCTGTATCCTGATTATTTTGAGCCGGAATTCTCTGATTTTGAACTTTCCTTGCAAGAAATTGTCTATCCTAATAAGTTTGAACGCCTAACGCATTCAAAAATATTAGGGACTGTTTTAAATCAGCTGGGAATTGATAGGAAGCTATTTGGTGATATCTTAGTCAACGAAGAGAGGGCACAGATTATCATTAATCGACAGTTTATGCTCCTTTTTCAAGACGGCATTACGAAAATTGCTCGTTTACCGGTTCGTCTAGAAGAACGGGATTTTACTGAGAAAATTACCACAGTAGAAGATTATCAAGAATTAGATATCTGTATCGCTAGTTCAAGATTAGATGTTTTTCTAGCAGGTGTCTTCAAGCTGTCTAGAAATCAGGCAAGTCAGTTAATTGAAAAACAGGCAGTCCAAGTTAATTACCATTTAGTTGAAAAATCAGATTATGCAGTTCAAGTTGGTGATCTGATTAGTGTAAGGAAATTTGGTCGATTGAAACTCGTTAGAGATAATGGGCAAACAAAAAAAGATAAAAAGAAATTAACGGTCCAATTGTTATTAAGTAAGTGAGGAAAAATATGCCAATTACATCGTTAGAAATCAAAGATAAAACCTTTAGCACACGCTTCAGAGGGTTTGATCAAGAAGAAGTAGATGAGTTTTTAGATATTGTAGTCCGTGATTATGAAGATTTGGTTCGCTCTAATCATGATAAGGATTTACATATTAAGAGTTTGGAAGAGCGTTTGTCTTACTTTGATGAGATGAAAGATTCATTGAGCCAGTCTGTATTGATTGCACAAGATACAGCAGAGCGAGTAAAACAAGCTGCAACTGAACGCTCAAACAATATTATCCAACAAGCAGAGCAGGATGCACAACGTTTGTTGGAAGAAGCTAAGTACAAGGCAAATGAAATTCTTCGTCAAGCAACTGATAATGCTAAGAAAGTTGCTGTTGAAACAGAAGAATTGAAGAACAAGAGCCGTGTCTTCCATCAACGTCTCAAATCTACAATTGAGAGCCAGTTAGCAATTGTTGAATCTTCAGATTGGGAAGACATTCTTCGTCCAACAGCTACTTATCTTCAGACAAGTGATGAAGCCTTCAAAGAAGTAGTAAGCGAAGTCTTAGGTGACTCTGTCTTACAACAACATCCAGAGGAAGAACCAATTGATATTACTCGTCAGTTTTCTCCCGAGGAAATGGCAGAGTTGCAAGCGCGTATCGAAGCGGCTAATAAGGAACTTGCGGAAGCCGAAGCAAGAGCTGAACAAGAACAAGTGGTTTCACCAGCTCCGGTTGCTGAAGAAAGTCCAGCTCATCCAGTTGGTCCAATGTATGAAGAGCCAGAGGTAGCTCCAAGCCATTACACAGGACCAACACCAGCTACTGAAGCTGTAAACTCAGAACCAGGTTTTGCGGCACCGCAAGAATCTGTTACAATTTTATAAGAAATGATCTGAGAACAATATCTTATCCTTATATTTCCAGCGAGCAGGAGATGGTGTGAGTCCTGTAATCCCTAATGATAAGATTATCCTCTCAAACAATCAAGTCTGAATGGAGTAAGATTTGACGTTCCCCACGTTACGGGATAAGAGGAAAAAAGCTGAGTCTTTTTTCGAATAAAGGTGGTACCACGATTTTCGTCCTTTTTGGAAGTCGTGGTTTTTAATTTGTTATTATTTATAAAGGAGATACCATGAAACTCAAAGATACCCTTAATCTTGGGAAAACAGCTTTCCCAATGCGTGCAGGCCTTCCTACCAAAGAGCCAGTTTGGCAAAAGGAATGGGAAGATGCAAAACTTTACCAACGTCGTCAAGAATTGAACCAAGGAAAACCTCATTTTGTCTTGCATGATGGCCCTCCATACGCAAACGGAAATATCCACGTTGGACATGCCATGAATCATATCTCAAAAGATATCATCATTCGTTCTAAGTCTATGTCAGGTTTTAACGCACCTTATATCCCAGGTTGGGATACTCATGGTCTGCCAATCGAGCAAGTTTTGGCAAAACAAGGTGTTAAGCGCAAAGAAATGGACTTGGTTGAGTACTTGAAACTTTGCCGTGAGTACGCTCTTTCTCAAGTTTATAAACAACGTGATGATTTCAAACGCTTGGGGATGTCAGGTGATTGGGAAAATTTATATGTGACTTTGACTCCTGACTATGAAGCAGCTCAAATCCGTGTCTTTGGGGAAATGGCTAACAAGGGTTATATCTACCGTGGTGCCAAGCCAGTTTACTGGTCTTGGTCATCTGAGTCGGCTCTAGCTGAGGCAGAGATTGAATACCATGACTTGGTTTCAACTTCCCTTTACTATGCCAATAAGGTAAAAGATGGCAAAGGTGTTCTAGATACAGATACTTATATCGTAGTTTGGACAACTACTCCATTTACCATCACAGCTTCTCGTGGTTTGACTGTTGGTGCAGATATTGATTACGTTTTGGTTCAACCTGCTGGTGAAACTCGTAAGTTTGTGGTTGCTGCAGAATTATTGACTAGCTTGTCTGAGAAATTTGGTTGGGCTGATGTTCAAGTGTTGGCAACTTACCGTGGTCAAGAATTGAACCACATCGTAACAGAACATCCATGGGATACTGCTGTAGATGAATTGGTGATTCTTGGTGACCACGTTACGACTGATTCTGGTACAGGTATCGTCCACACAGCCCCTGGTTTTGGTGAGGACGACTACAATGTTGGTATTGCTAATGGTCTTGAAGTCGCAGTGACTGTTGACGAACGTGGTATCATGATGAAGAATGCTGGTCCTGAGTTTGAAGGTCAGTTCTACGAAAAGGTTGTTCCAACTGTTATCGAAAAACTTGGTAACCTCCTTCTTGCCCAAGAAGAAATCTCTCACTCATACCCATTTGACTGGCGTACTAAGAAACCAATTATCTGGCGTGCAGTACCACAATGGTTTGCCTCAGTTTCTAAATTCCGCCAAGAAATCTTGGATGAAATTGAAAAAGTGAAATTCCACTCAGAATGGGGTAAAGTTCGTCTTTACAATATGATTCGTGACCGTGGCGACTGGGTTATCTCTCGTCAACGTGCTTGGGGTGTTCCGCTTCCTATCTTCTATGCTGAAGATGGTACAGCGATCATGACTGCTGAAACGATTGAACATGTGGCTCAACTCTTTGAGGAACATGGTTCAAGCATTTGGTGGGAACGTGATGCCAAAGACCTTTTACCAGAAGGATTTACTCATCCAGGTTCACCAAACGGCGAGTTCAAAAAAGAAACTGATATCATGGACGTTTGGTTTGACTCAGGTTCATCATGGAATGGAGTGGTAGTAAACCGTCCTGAGTTGACTTACCCAGCAGACCTTTACCTAGAAGGTTCTGACCAGTACCGTGGTTGGTTCAACTCTTCACTCATCACATCTGTTGCCAACCATGGTGTAGCACCTTACAAACAAATTCTGTCACAAGGATTTGCCCTTGACGGTAAAGGTGAGAAGATGTCTAAATCTCTTGGAAATACCATTGCTCCAAGCGATGTTGAAAAACAATTTGGTGCTGAAATCTTGCGTCTTTGGGTAACAAGTGTTGACTCAAGTAACGACGTTCGTATCTCTATGGATATCTTGAGCCAAGTCTCTGAAACTTACCGTAAGATCCGTAATACCCTTCGTTTCTTGATTGCCAATACATCTGACTTTAACCCAGCTCAAGATGCAGTAGCTTATGATGAGCTTCGTTCAGTTGATAAGTACATGACGATTCGCTTTAACCAGCTTGTCAAGACCATTCGTGATGCCTATGAGGACTTTGAATTCTTGACAATCTACAAGGCCTTGGTGAACTTTATCAACGTTGATTTGTCAGCCTTCTACCTTGATTTTGCTAAAGATGTTGTTTACATCGAAGGTGCCAAATCATTGGAACGCCGTCAAATGCAAACTGTTTTCTATGACATTCTTGTGAAAATCACCAAACTCTTGACACCAATCCTTCCTCACACAGCAGAGGAAATCTGGTCATATCTTGAGTTTGAAGCTGAAGACTTCGTTCAATTATCAGAATTGCCAGAAGCGGAAACTTTTGCTAACCAAGAGGAAATCTTGGACACATGGGCAGCCTTTATGGACTTCCGTGGACAAGCTCAAAAAGCCTTGGAAGAAGCCCGTAATGCTAAAGTTATTGGTAAATCGCTTGAAGCACACTTGACAGTTTACCCAAATGAAGTTGTGAAAACTCTACTCGAAGCAGTAAACAGCAATGTTGCTCAACTTTTAATCGTGTCAGACTTGACCATCGCAGAAGGACCAGCTCCAGAAGCTGCCGTTAGCTTCGAAGATGTGGCCTTTACAGTTGAACGCGCTGCAGGCGAAGTATGTGATCGTTGCCGTCGTATCGACCCAACAACAGCAGAACGCAGCTACCACGCAGTCATCTGTGACCACTGTGCAAGCATCGTAGAAGAAAACTTTGCGGACGCAGTCGCAGAAGGATTTGAAGCGAAATAAGTTGTGTAACCACAAGGATTTCCTTGTGGTTTTTGTATATTCATAAATGATAAGAACAGCGGTTCAAATGAATTGAAGAATGCTGGCATCATTTTGGGACAAGTTAGAGAATTTGTAGTATAATGATGGTTGTAGATTAAATATATCAAAATATATATAGAAGTATTTTTTTTCTTGTCAGTTTATCATAGTGAGGAAGCAAAATGCTTCTTCTATTTTGAAATGGATAAAACAATAGAGAGGATATAGAATGAAAAAGTTTTTTGGAGAGAAGCAACATCGTTTTTCCTTACGAAAGTTAGCGATTGGTCTTGTGTCTGCTTCTATCTCGAGCTTATTTTTTGTGTCCATTGCTAGCAGTGGAAGCGTATTTGCTCAAGAAAATGTAGCTGTTCACTACAAATATGTGACGGATACGGAGCTGAGTGGGCAAGAAAAAGACTTGATTGTAAAGGATATTCCTAAAGTGGCTGAAGATAGTGAGAGCACTTACTATCTAGTCTACCGTATGGATGAGAAAGGCCAACTAGGTCAGTTGCCTAATACCGGTGAGCACAACAATCTGGTTACCGTCCTTACTGGTGAAGCTATCGCTTCGGTTGGACTCCTTATTTTTGCTATTTCGAGAAATAAAGGCAAAAAGAAAGCACTGTTGAAAGTTGTTTTGGTAACAGGAATGGGGAGTGGTTTGCTTTCTTCAGTTCAGGCTATTGAAAATCAACTCTTGCTCCAATATAATCAAGAATATCAATTATCCCAAGGAGATAGTCTGCCTTTGCCACGCACCCTATCGGGTTATACTTACCTAGGCTATATTAAGCAAGACAAGAACGGTATTCTTCAAGAAACTACTGCTAGAGGTCAGAAACTAGACGATACGGTTCACTCTCATTTCCAGACCAAGGAAGGTAGCCAAAAGATACTAGATAATCAGAAAGATTCGTCTCAAATCCGTCCAGTAGAGCAATCAATTCCTTCTCGAGATTTATCCAATCAAAAACCGTCAGGTCTTTCTAGTGTGGATCCTCAGGATGAGGTCTTAGCTGGTTGCGTGAACAAACCAGAGCTCCTATACAGAGAACAAGAGATTGAAACCAAACTAGACTTTGCTGAAGTGGTTCAAGAAAATCCAGAACTAGCAGAGGGAACCATCCATGTTAAACAAGAAGGTCGTGCTGGGAAGAAGATTGAACTTGTTCGCATTTTCACTGTTGATAAGCAAGAAATTGCTCGAGAGATTCTCTCAACTAAAGTAGAAGAAGCCTTGCCACGTGTAGTGGAAAAGGGAACAAAGAAGGCAGTCGTTCCGAGTGAAACACCATTCTCTGCAAAAAAAGGAGAGCCAGAGTCTCAGGCTCCCTTACCAGAATATAAAGGTGAGCAATCGGGAGCTATTGTAGCTCCTGAAACAGCTGAAAAACCAGAATATAGAGGAACTCAATCAGGTGCTATTGTCGAACCTGAGCAAGTTGCCCCACAGCCAGAGTACAAAGGGATTCAATCTGGTTCCATTGTTGAACCTGAAAAGCAGGAACCAGAGGTTGGAGGTGCCCAGTCAGGTGCTTTGGTAGAACCAGAAACAGCCGAAAAACCAGAATATACTGGCATCCAATCTGGAGCCATCGTCGAACCCGAACAAATTACCCCTCTTCCAGAATATACTGGCAATATTGAGCAAGCAAAACCAGAAACTCCGTCTGAAAAACTAAAAGAAAAAGATCCAGAAAAAACACTTGAATTAAGAAATGTTTCTGATCTGGAGTTATATAGTCAGACCAATGGTACTTACAAACAACATGTTTCTTTGGACAGTGTTCCAAGTAATATAGACACTTACTTTGTTAAGGTAAAATCGTCGTCATTCAAAGATGTCTATCTACCTGTCGCTTCAATAACTGCAGAAATAAAAAATGGACAATCAGTTTATAAAATCATAGCCAAAGCTGAGAAACTCCAGCAAGAGCTAGAAAATAGATATGTCGATAATTTCACCTTCTATCTCGCAAAAAAGGCAACAGAAGAAACAACAACCTTCACTTCCTTTAGTAATCTGGTCAAAGCTATAAACCAAAATCCCTCTGGAACCTATCATTTAGCGGCCAGCCTGAATGCTAACGAAGTGGAGCTTGGTCCTGATGAAAGATCCTATATCAAGGGCACCTTTACTGGTCAGTTGATTGGTGAAAAAGATGGCAAGAATTATGCTATCTATAATTTGAAAAAACCTCTGTTTGAAAACTTGAGTGGTGCTACAGTAGAAAAACTAAGTCTAAAAAATGTTGCTATTTCAGGGAAAAATGATATTGGTTCACTGGCAAATGAAGCTACGAATGGCACAAAGATCAAACAAGTTCATGTCGATGGTGTTCTGGCTGGAGAACGTGGTATCGGTGGTTTGTTGGCTAAGGCAGACCAATCAAGCATCACAGAGAGTAGTTTCAAGGGAAGAATTGTCAATACCTATGAAACAACAGCTGCCTATAATATTGGTGGTCTGGTCGGTCATTTGACAGGAAACAAAGCCTCACTGACTAAATCAAAAGCGACAGTAGCCATTTCATCCAACACCAATAGTTCAGATCAGACTGTTGGTGGGCTAGCAGGTCTAGTAGACCAAGATGCTCATATACAGGATAGCTATGCTGAAGGTGATATCAACAATGTCAAGCACTTTGGTAGAGTTGCGGGTGTGGCTGGATATTTGTGGGATCGAAAGACGAATGAGGAACAGCATGCAGGAAGATTGACCAATGTACTAAGTGATGTCAATGTAACCAACGGGAATGCTATTACCGGTTACCACTACAATGGAATGAAGGTGAAGGATACATTCAGTAGCAAGGCGAACAGAGTATACAATGTCACCTTGGTTAGGGAAGAAGTCGTCAGCAAAGAATCCTTTGAAGAAAGAGGAACGATGCTAGATGCTTCTGAAGTGACGAATAAAAAAGCAGAAATCAATCCTCTCACTCCTCTAACAGTGGAGCCCCTTTCAACAAGTGGTAGTAAAGAAAGTGATTTTTCTAATGTGAAGCATTAT
>CABTAV010000056.1:0-10189 GCA_902482895.1 uncultured Streptococcus sp.
GTCCGTCGCATTTACCGTGATGGATTTCACGTATGTAATGATTTTTATGGACAACGTCGGGAGCAGGACGAGGAATGCATGTTCTGTGACGAGTTGTTATACAGGGAGTAAGCATGCAGATTCAAAAAAGTTTTAAGGGGCAGTCTCCCTATGGCAAGCTGTATCTAGTGGCAACGCCGATTGGCAATCTAGATGATATGACCTTTCGAGCTATCCAGACCTTGAAAGAAGTGGACTGGATTGCTGCTGAGGACACGCGCAATACAGGGCTTCTGCTCAAGCATTTTGACATTTCTACCAAGCAGATCAGTTTTCATGAGCACAATGCCAAGGAAAAGATTCCTGATTTGATTGGTTTCCTGAAAGCAGGGCAAAGTATTGCTCAGGTATCAGATGCAGGTCTGCCTAGCATTTCAGACCCTGGTCATGATTTGGTTAAGGCTGCTATTGAGGAAGAAATTGCGGTTGTGACTGTTCCAGGTGCCTCTGCAGGAATTTCTGCCTTGATTGCCAGTGGTTTAGCGCCACAGCCACATATCTTTTACGGCTTTTTACCGAGAAAATCAGGCCAGCAAAAGCAATTTTTCGACTCGAAAAAAGACTATCCTGAAACACAAATTTTCTATGAATCTCCCCATCGTGTGTCAGATACGTTAGAAAATATGCTAGAAGTCTACGGTGACCGCTCGGTCGTCTTGGTCAGGGAATTGACCAAAATCTATGAAGAATACCAGCGAGGTACCATTTCTGAGTTATTAGAAAGCATAGCTGAAACGCCACTCAAGGGAGAATGTCTTCTCATCGTTGAAGGTGCCAGTCAGGATGTGGAGGAAAAAGACGAGGAGGACTTGTTTTCAGAAATCCAAGCCCGTATCCAGCAAGGCATGAAGAAAAACCAAGCCATCAAGGAAGTCGCTAAGATTTACCAGTGGAATAAAAGCCAGCTCTATGCTGCTTACCACGATTGGGAAGAAAATGACTAAACAGGGAAGTTTGCCTTCTTCCCTTTTTTTGTTATACTAGTAGAAGAAAAAATTAGAAAGATTTGTGGGAGTGAAAAAGTCCGGGGGACTTTTTCAGCCTGAGCCAAGAAACTTGAAAGCGAAGTAAGTCCTGTGGACTTTTTCAGCCTGAGCCAAGAAACTCGAAAGCGAAGTAAGTCCTGTGGACTTTTTCAGCCTGAGCCAAGAAATTCGAAAACTCTTAAGTTTGATTGGCTTTTTCAATGTGAACCTTGTCTTCACACTCCCAAAGAGGTATTAGTGTCGTGTCTCAATCTTATATCAATGTTATCGGTGCTGGTTTGGCAGGTTCTGAAGCAGCCTACCAAATCGCAGAACGTGGTATTCCAGTTAAACTCTATGAAATGCGTGGTGTCAAGTCAACACCCCAGCACAAAACAGACAATTTTGCAGAGTTAGTTTGTTCCAATTCTCTTCGTGGGGATGCTCTGACAAATGCAGTTGGTCTTCTTAAGGAAGAAATGCGTCGCTTGGGTTCTGTTATTTTGGAATCTGCTGAAGCAACCCGTGTTCCTGCAGGAGGTGCGCTTGCGGTGGACCGAGATGGTTTCTCTCAAATGGTGACCGAAAAAGTGGCTAACCACCCCTTGATTGAAGTGGTGCGTGATGAAATTACAGAATTGCCGACAGATGTTATCACAGTTGTGGCGACTGGTCCTTTGACAAGTGATGCCTTGGCTGAAAAAATTCATGCCCTTAATGATGGCGATGGTTTCTATTTTTACGATGCGGCAGCACCTATTATTGATGTCAACACCATTGATATGAGCAAGGTCTATCTCAAGTCTCGTTATGATAAGGGAGAGGCGGCCTACCTCAATGCCCCTATGACCAAGCAAGAATTTATGGATTTCCATGAAGCCTTAGTCAATGCAGAAGAAGCTCCGCTTAATTCTTTCGAAAAAGAAAAGTATTTTGAAGGCTGTATGCCTATCGAAGTCATGGCCAAGCGTGGCATTAAAACTATGCTTTATGGACCTATGAAACCAGTGGGCCTTGAGTATCCGGACGACTACACAGGACCTCGTGATGGAGAATTTAAAACACCTTATGCGGTGGTTCAGCTGCGTCAGGACAATGCGGCTGGTAGCCTCTACAATATCGTTGGTTTCCAGACTCACCTCAAATGGGGAGAACAAAAGCGAGTCTTCCAAATGATTCCAGGTCTTGAAAATGCTGAGTTTGTTCGTTATGGTGTTATGCACCGCAATTCTTACATGGATTCACCGAATCTTCTTGAGCAGACCTACCGGTCTAAGAAACAACCAAATCTCTTCTTTGCTGGTCAGATGACGGGTGTGGAAGGCTATGTTGAGTCAGCGGCTTCAGGCTTGGTTGCGGGAATTAACGCGGCTCGTCTCTTCAAGGGAGAAAGCCAAGCTATTTTCCCAGAGACGACAGCGATTGGAAGTCTGGCTCATTACATCACTCATGCCGACAGCAAACATTTCCAACCAATGAATGTCAACTTTGGGATTATCAAGGAGTTGGAAGGCGAACGTATCCGTGATAAGAAGGCTCGTTATGAAAAAATTGCAGAGCGTGCTCTTAGCGACTTAGAGGAATTTTTAACAGTTTAATTTTTTTGAAAGAATTGCTCATGATACTATAAAAATCTTAGAAATTGTGATAAAATAGGTAGGATAAAAGAAGGAGAGTGAAAATGGCGAATCCCAAGTATAAACGTATTTTAATCAAGTTATCAGGTGAAGCCCTTGCCGGTGAACGAGGCGTAGGGATTGATATCCAAACAGTTCAAACAATCGCAAAAGAGATTCAAGAAGTTCATAGCTTAGGTATCGAAATTGCCCTTGTTATTGGTGGAGGAAATCTCTGGCGTGGTGAACCTGCAGCAGAAGCAGGTATGGACCGCGTTCAGGCAGATTACACAGGAATGCTTGGGACTGTTATGAATGCTCTTGTGATGGCAGATTCATTGCAACAAGTTGGGGTTGATACACGTGTGCAAACAGCTATTGCTATGCAACAAGTGGCAGAGCCTTATGTCCGTGGACGTGCCCTCCGTCATCTTGAAAAAGGCCGTATCGTTATCTTTGGTGCCGGAATTGGTTCACCTTACTTCTCGACAGATACAACAGCGGCCCTTCGTGCAGCTGAAATCGAAGCAGATGCTATCCTTATGGCTAAAAATGGCGTAGATGGTGTTTACAATGCCGATCCTAAGAAGGACAAGACAGCTGTTAAATTTGAAGAATTGACCCACAGAGACGTTATCAATAAAGGTCTTCGTATCATGGACTCAACAGCTTCAACCCTCTCAATGGACAACGATATTGACTTGGTTGTCTTCAACATGAACCAACCAGGCAACATCAAACGTGTCGTATTTGGTGAAAATATCGGAACAACAGTTTCAAATAATATCGAAGAAAAGGAATAAGAAAGATTATGGCTAACGCAATTATTGAAAAAGCTAAAGAGAGAATGACCCAGTCTCACCAATCACTTGCTCGTGAATTTGGTGGTATCCGTGCTGGACGTGCCAATGCAAGCTTGCTGGACCGTGTACATGTAGAATACTATGGAGTCGAAACTCCTCTTAACCAAATCGCTTCAATTACGATTCCAGAAGCGCGTGTTTTGTTAGTAACACCATTTGACAAGTCTTCATTGAAAGACATCGAACGTGCTTTGAACGCTTCTGATCTTGGTATCACACCAGCTAACGATGGTTCTGTGATTCGCTTGGTTATCCCTGCTCTTACAGAAGAAACTCGTCGTGACCTTGCTAAAGAGGTGAAGAAAGTCGGTGAGAATGCTAAAGTGGCTGTCCGCAATATCCGTCGCGATGCTATGGACGAAGCTAAGAAACAAGAAAAAGCAAAAGAAATCACTGAAGACGAATTGAAGACTCTTGAAAAAGACATTCAAAAAGTAACAGACGATGCTGTTAAACACATCGACGACATGACTGCCAACAAAGAGAAAGAACTTTTGGAAGTCTAAAAATAAACAGAAAAACTCAGTTGGCATTGCTGGCTGAGTTTTATTCGAAAGAAGGAAATATGAATACAAATCTTGCAAGTTTTATCGTTGGACTGATCATCGATGAAAATGACCGTTTTTACTTTGTGCAAAAGGATGGTCAAACCTATGCTCTTGCTAAGGAAGAAGGTCAGCATACAGTGGGGGATACGGTCAAAGGTTTTGCCTACACGGATATGAAGCAAAAACTCCGCCTGACAACCTTAGAAGTGACTGCCACTCAGGACCAATTTGGTTGGGGCCGTGTTACAGAGGTTCGTAAGGACTTGGGTGTCTTTGTAGATACAGGCCTTCCTGACAAGGAAATCGTTGTGTCACTCGATATTCTCCCTGAGCTCAAGGAACTCTGGCCTAAGAAGGACGATCAACTCTACATCCGTCTTGAAGTGGACAAGAAAGACCGTATCTGGGGCCTCTTGGCTTATCAAGAAGACTTCCAACGTCTGGCTCGTCCTGCCTACAACAACATGCAGAACCAAAACTGGCCAGCCATTGTATACCGCCTCAAGCTGTCAGGAACTTTTGTTTACCTGCCAGAAAATAACATGCTTGGCTTTATCCATCCTAGCGAGCGCTATGCAGAGCCACGTTTGGGTCAAGTATTAGATGCGCGTGTCATTGGTTTCCGTGAAGTAGACCGTACCTTGAACCTCTCTCTCAAACCACGTTCCTTTGAAATGTTGGAAAACGATGCTCAGATGATTTTGACCTACTTGGAAAGCAATGGCGGTTTCATGACCTTAAATGATAAGTCATCTCCAGACGACATCAAGGCAACCTTTGGCATTTCTAAAGGTCAGTTCAAGAAAGCACTCGGTGGTTTGATGAAGGCTGGTAAAATCAAGCAAGACCAGTTTGGTACAGAGCTGATTTAGGGTGGTATATGAGAAAATCATTTTACACTTGGCTCATGACTGAGCGTAATCCTAAAAGTAACAGTCCTAAAGCTATCTTAGCAGACCTAGCTTTTGAAGAGTCAGCCTTTCCAAAACACACGGATGATTTTGATGAGGTCAGTCGTTTTTTGGAGGAGCATGCCAGTTTCTCTTTTAACCTAGGTGACTTTGACGCTATCTGGCAAGAATACTTAGAACACTAGACTTTATTCATTGGGTTTGGGCTAGTAATTTATCCATCCCTTTGCTATAATAAAAAGAAATAAAAGGATTAGAGAGGTTCTTTATTTGAAGGAACATTCAATAGACATTCAACTGAGTCATCCAGATGACCTGTTTCATCTTTTTGGTTCCAATGAGCGCCATCTTCGTTTAATGGAAGAAGAGCTTGATGTGGTGATTCATGCCCGTACGGAGATTGTCCAGGTTTTGGGAGAAGAGACTGCCTGTGAAGAAGCCCGTCAGGTTATTCAGGCTTTGATGGTCTTGGTGAATCGTGGGATGACCGTTGGTACGCCAGATGTGGTGACGGCTATTAGTATGGTCAAAAACGATGAAATTGATAAGTTTGTCGCCCTTTACGAAGAAGAAATCATCAAGGACAATACAGGGAAGCCTATCCGCGTCAAAACCTTAGGTCAAAAGCTTTATGTGGACAGTGTCAAACAGCACGATGTGACCTTTGGAATCGGACCTGCAGGTACAGGGAAGACCTTCCTTGCAGTGACCTTGGCTGTGACAGCTCTTAAACGTGGTCAGGTCAAACGGATTATCCTGACTCGTCCAGCAGTGGAAGCAGGAGAGAGTCTAGGTTTTCTTCCGGGTGATCTCAAGGAGAAGGTGGATCCTTACCTTCGACCTGTTTATGATGCCTTGTATCAGATTCTGGGGAAAGACCAAACAACTCGACTCATGGAGCGTGAAATTATAGAAATCGCGCCCCTCGCCTACATGCGTGGACGGACCTTGGATGATGCCTTTGTCATTCTCGATGAGGCGCAAAATACGACCATCATGCAGATGAAGATGTTCTTGACGCGTTTAGGTTTTAATTCTAAGATGATTGTCAATGGAGATATTAGCCAGATTGACCTACCGCGTAATGTCAAATCAGGTTTGATTGATGCTCAAGAAAAGCTCAAGAACATTCACCAAATCGACTTTGTTCATTTTTCAGCTAAGGATGTGGTTCGCCATCCAGTTGTCGCTCAGATTATCCGAGCTTATGAACCAGCACCAGTTAAAAAAGAAGAGAGTGAAGAATTAGATCCTCAACCTCTATCTGAAGGATAGTTCTTTTGTACTTAAAGTTATCTCAATACCAAATATAAATTTGCTTTTTAGATATTTCATTCAATATCCTTATCTTAGTTAGAAACTTTTCAAGTGGTGGAATCCTATGGAATCAATTTTTGTAAAATTTGCCCAGTATCCGTATATAGAAACTGAGCGTTTATTGCTCCGACCTGTAACTTTGGATGATGCGGAAGCTATGTTTGAGTATGCATCAGACAGAGAAAATACGCGCTACACTTTTCCAACAAATCAAAGTTTGGAAGAAACCAAGAATAACATTGCTCAGTTCTACTTGGCTAATCCCTTGGGACGTTGGGGGATCGAATTAAAAGATAATGGCAAGTTTATCGGAACTATTGACTTACACAAGATTGATCCTGTTCTTAAGAAGGCAGCTATTGGTTACATTATCAATAAAAAGTATTGGAATCAAGGTTTGACGACAGAAGCCAATCGTGCCGTGATTGAGCTGGCTTTTGAGAAGATTGGAATGAACAAGTTGACCGCCCTTCACGATAAGGATAATCCCGCATCTGGCAAGGTCATGGAGAAATCAGGTATGCGCTTTTCTTATGAAGAACCTTATGCCAGAATGGATAATAAAGAAGCAGGCCGAATTGTTACAAGAGTTCATTATGTCTTGACTAAGGAAGACTATTTTGCAAATAAATAAGCAGTTGAAAAGAAATTTTTCGACTGTTTTTTCTTCCTCTTACGAATAATCTAAGAGAGGAGAAAATATGGAAGTAATTATCGAGAAAATCAAAGAGTATAAAATCATTGTCATCTGTACTGGTCTGGGCTTACTTGTCGGAGGATTATTCCTGCTAAAACCAGCTCCACAAACACCTGTAAAAGAACCGAATTTGCAGGCTGAAGTTGCAGCTGTTTCTAAGGATTCATTATCCGAAAAGGAAGTAAAAAAGGAAGAGAAGGACGAACCCCTTGAACAAGATTTGATCACAGTAGATGTGAAGGGGGCTGTCAAATCGCCAGGAATTTACGATTTGCCGGTAGGTAGTCGAGTCAATGATGCAGTGCAGAAAGCAGGTGGATTGACAGAAGAAGCGGACAGCAAGTCGCTCAATCTAGCTCAGAAAGTTAGTGATGAGGCTCTAGTTTACGTTCCAACTAAGGGAGAAGAAGCGGCTAGTCAACAGGCAGGTTCTGGAGCGCCTTCTTCAACAAGCAAGGACAAGAAGGTCAATCTCAATAAGGCTAGTCTGGAAGAACTCAAGCAGGTCAAGGGTCTGGGAGGAAAACGTGCTCAGGATATTATAGACCATCGTGAATCAAATGGCAAGTTCAAGTCGGTTGATGAACTCAAGAAGGTCTCTGGCATTGGTGCCAAGACCATAGAAAAGTTAAAAGACTATGTTACAGTGGATTAAGAATTTCCCTATTCCCCTAATCTACCTAAGTTTTCTATTGCTCTGGCTTTACTACGCTATTTTCTCAGCATCCTATATCGCACTGTTAGGCTTCGTTTTTCTGCTGGTCTGTCTCTTTTTCCAATTTCCGTGGAAGTCTGTTGGTAAAGTTCTAGTGCTTTGTGGAATTTTTGGATTCTGGTTTGTTTTTCAAACTTGGCAACAGAGTCAAGCTAGTCAAAACCTAGCGGATTCTGTTGAAAGGGTACGGATTTTACCAGATACCATCAAAGTCAATGGGGATAGTCTGTCCTTTCGAGGCAAGGCTGACAGCCGTATCTTCCAAGTTTACTATAAGCTTCAGTCCGAGAATGAAAAAGAGCAATTTCAAACCTTAACAGACCTTCATGAGATAGAACTTGAAGGAAAACTTTCGGAGCCAGAAGGGCAGAGAAATTTTGGAGGCTTTGACTACCAAGCCTATCTGAAGACTCAGGGAATTTACCAAACTCTCAATATCAAAAAAATCCATTCACTTCAAAAGATTGGCAGTTGGGATATAGGAGAAAATCTATCCAGTTTACGTAGAAAGGCTGTGGTTTGGATCAAGACGCACTTTCCAGACCCTATGCGCAACTACATGACGGGGCTCTTGCTAGGACATCTGGACACAGATTTTGAGGAGATGAATGAGCTTTATTCTAGTCTAGGAATTATCCATCTTTTTGCCTTGTCGGGTATGCAGGTAGGTTTTTTCATGGACGGATTTAAGAAACTTCTCTTGCGATTAGGCTTGACCCAAGAAAAGTTAAAATGGCTGACTTATCCCTTTTCCCTTATCTATGCAGGGCTGACAGGGTTTTCAGCATCAGTCATTCGCAGTCTCTTGCAGAAGCTACTGGCTCAACATGGTGTTAAGGGCTTGGATAATTTTGCCTTGACGGTGCTTGTCCTCTTTATCATCATGCCCAACTTTTTCCTGACTGCAGGAGGAGTTTTGTCTTGCGCTTATGCTTTTATCTTGACCATGACCAGCAAAGAAGGGGAGGGGCTCAAGGCTATTGCCAGAGAAAGTCTAGTTATTTCCTTGGGAATATTGCCCATTCTATCCTTCTATTTTGCGGAATTTCAACCTTGGTCAATCCTTTTGACCTTTGTCTTTTCCTTTCTTTTTGACTTGGTCTTCTTACCACTCTTGTCTATCTTATTTGTCCTTTCTTTTCTCTATCCAGTCATTCAGCTTAACTTTATGTTTGAATGGTTGGAAAGCATTATTCGCTTGGTGTCGCAGGTGACAAGTAGGCCTCTGGTTTTTGGACAACCCAATGCATGGCTGTTGATATTACTGCTAATTTCTTTGGCTTTGGTCTATGATTTGAGGAACAACACAAAAAGAGTAGCTAGATTTATCTTACTTATGGTGGGTCTATTCTTCTTGACCAAGCATCCACTGGAAAATGAAATCACTATGCTGGATGTGGGGCAAGGAGAGAGTATTTTCCTACGGGATGTAACTGGGAAAACCATTCTCATAGATGTAGGTGGCAAGGCAGAGTCTGATAAGAAAATCGAGAAATGGCAAGAAAAGACGACGACCAGCAATGCCCAGCGAACCTTGATACCCTATCTTAAAAGTCGAGGAGTAGCCAAGATTGACCAGCTGATTTTGACCAATACAGACAAGGAACATATTGGGGATTTGTTGGAGGTGACCAAGGCTTTCCATGTAGGCGAAATTTTAGTATCAAAAGGAAGTCTGAAACAGAAGGAATTTGTTGCAGAACTACAGGCAACTCAAACCAGTGTGCGCAGTGTGACAGTAGGAGAGAACCTTCCAATTTTTGGAAGTCAGTTAGAAGTCCTATCTCCAAAGAAAATTGGAGATGGAGGACACGATGATTTCCTGGTTCTTTATGGGAAACTCTTGGATAGGCACTTTCTCTTCACAGGAAATTTGGAGGAAAAAGGAGAGAAGGATTTGCTGAAGGACTATTCTGACTTAGAGGTGGATGTTTTGAAAGCTGGCCAACATGGCTCTAAAAAGTCATCAAGTTCAGCCTTTTTAGAACAGCTCAAACCAGAGATGACTCTCATCTCAGTTGGAAAGAACAATCGAACGAAACTCCCCCATCAGGAAACCTTGACACGACTGGAAGGTATCAATAGTAAAGTTTATCGGACTGATCAGCATGGAGCTATACGCTTTAAAGGGTGGAAAAGTTGGAAAATCGAAAGTGTTCGATAGGAAGAGCAAGTTTTAAAAAAGGTGTTAGATTTCTATTCCCACTTAATTATTACTTCAGGTAATCAAAAATAAGAAAGAAAATCTTTTAATAATAAAACGCATAATATCAAGTTTTTTAGATAACTGATACTATGCGTTTTTACTGATTTTAAAGAATGTTTGTATAGTCTTGAAAAGATTTTTTAATATGAATTTTATGGTTTTCATTATAGATGATACTTTTCTGTAACAAAATAGAATCCATAGAAATCAGGGGATAAAATATAAAAATGAACAAGTTGAATATTATAATTTTTTGAAATTCGAAAATGTTATAAAAACGTAATTTTTCAGACAATAGTTCTTTATTTGCAT
>CABTAV010000057.1:0-10188 GCA_902482895.1 uncultured Streptococcus sp.
CGAAAATCAAATTCAAACCACGTCAGCTTCGCCTTGCCGTACTCAAGTACAGCCTGCGGCTAGCTTCCTAGTTTGCTCTTTGATTTTCATTGAGTATAACTTTGTTTCTATCTTAATCAAACTGGATAGTGAATAATCATATTCTCACGATAGAAGAAGAGGCTGAGATTCTTGATTCTCGGCCTCTTCGATTTCTTAAAATGTTCCGATACGGGTGATTGGCCAGAAGCGGAATTTAGCTTCCCCTGTGATATCTTTTGCTTTAAAGGTACCTACGTGACGGCTGTCGCTCGAAACCAAGCGGTCATCTCCGAGGAGAAGGTATTCTCCTTCTGGGACAGTGAAGCTAAAGTTGGTGTTGTAGTTGATATCAACTGTGAAGGCTTGGGCTTTTTCAGCGATACTTCTAAAGAAAGTTCCTTTATTTCCTTCAAATCCCTTGCCTGAGTAGGTGCTTTGGAGTTTGTCATCCTTGAAGCGTTTGATATAGTCAGCTAGGTAAGGTTCATCTGTCTCTTTGTCATTGATGTAAAGTTTATCATTTTCGTAACGAATGGTATCACCAGGCATTCCGATGACACGTTTGACAATGTCCTTATTACCATCTTCCTCATGGGCAACCACGATATCAAAACGGTCAATAGGGAGGTGTTTGACGACAAAGAGGATTTCGCCATCCGCTAGGGTAGGATCCATGGAATGCCCTTCTACTCGAACATTGCTCCAAAAAAAGATACGACTTAAAGCTAGTAATGACAGAATTAGGAGGAACAATCCCCACTCTTTTAAGAAATTTTTAAATGAATTCATAACTTACCTTTCTAAGCGTTTTTTCGCTTTTTCAGTATTTTTAAAGTGCAGTTTGGCGCAGAAATTGAGTCCCTGCATTCCATAGGCCTGCAAAATCTGGCTAGCAACCTTATCAGAAGCCGTTCCAGCTCCACTTGGAAGTTGATAGCCCAGCTCTCGTCCCAGATTTTCAAGATTTTCTAGAAAGAGATCACGCGCAATGATAGAAGAAACTGCGACAGCCAAGTATTTACCCTCAGCCTTTTCTTCTAAGCTGATCGGATTGCTGAAACGATTGGCCTCTTGTGCCAAGTACTTGTCATAATTTTTAGCACTGGTGAAGGCATCAATTACAATTTTCTCAGGCTGAACACCTTTTTGAAGGAGGAGATAGATAGCCTGATTATGGAGGGCAACCTTAACTGAAACAGCATTGTAGCGGTCTCCGATGACCTCGTTGTATTTGCTTGGTGAGAGAAGGAGTGCCTGGTGCTGGATTTTTTCCTTGAGAATAGGAGCAAGCTGACGGATCTTTTGGTCGGTCAGAGTCTTGGAGTCCCCTACACCGAGTTTTCGCAAGAAGTCATGCTGGTCAGGTGTGACAAAGGAAGCCACAACTGCAAGCCCACCAAAGTAGGAACCATTTCCCACCTCATCTGTCCCAATCAAAGGGAGATTTTGCCCACTGGATTTCTCTAGAACTTGATAGCCAAAGAAACTGGCGTATTGCTCAGCCCCTTCACCCTGAAGCAAGACCTTTCCAGAAGTATAGATAGAAACTGTTGCCTGAGGTAGTCTCAAAAAGTAGCGGATATAGGGATTCTTACTAGGAGCCAGACTGGTTTGATAGTGTTCAAGAAAAGCCTGAATCTCCTTTTCGCTTGGTGTGAGTGTTATACTTGCCATAGTTTCTATTGTACCACAAAAGCAGGCAAATTTGTAAAAACTGACAAAGTTAGCGAATTTTGGTATAATATCGTGAGGTGAATTTTATGGCAAATCTAAATCGATTCAAATTTACATTCGGGAAAAAATCATTAACCTTGACAACCGAGCATGATAACCTTTTTATGGAGGAAATCGCTAAGGTTGCGACAGAAAAATACCAAGCAATTAAAGAACAAATGCCTAGTGCAGACGATGAAACAATCGCTCTTTTGTTGGCGGTCAACTGTTTGTCAACTCAGCTCAGTCGTGAGATTGAATTTGACGATAAGGAGCAAGAGTTAGAAGAACTCCGTCACAAGCTCGTGACTTGCAAGCAAGAGCAGAGCAAGATTGAGGATTCCTTATGATTTCACTCCTTCTTCTATTGGTCTTGGCTTGGGGATTTTATATCGGCTATCGGAGAGGCTTGCTCTTGCAGGTCTATTATCTGATTTCAGCCATGGCATCGGCTTTTATGGCTGGCCAGTTTTACAAGAGACTGGGAGAGCAATTCCATTTATTGCTCCCTTATGCAAATCCGCAGGAAGGTCAGGGAACTTTCTTCTTCCCATCGGATCAACTCTTCCAGTTGGATAAGGTCTTTTACGCAGGTATCGGCTACTTGCTTGTATTTGGGATTGTCTATAGCATCGGTCGTTTGCTTGGTCTCCTGTTACACTTACTTCCTAGTAAAAAACTGGGTGGCAAGTTGTTCCAAGTTTCAGCAGGTATCTTGTCCATGTTGGTGACCTTATTTGTCTTGCAAATGGCCTTGACCATCTTGGCGACCATTCCCATGGCAGCTATACAAAATCCTCTTGAAAAGAGCATCGTTGCAAAACACATCATCCAGAGCATACCAGTAACGACTAGTTGGCTCAAACAAATCTGGGTGACAAATTTAATCGGATAAAAAGGGCAGGAATTTTCCTAGCCCTTTGTTTACAGATTGACTAGAATCTATCAGAATGTAAAAAGCTAATACTCTTCGAAAATCTCTTCAAACCACGTCAGCTTCCATCTGCAACCTCAAAACACTGTTTTGAGCAACCTGTGGCTAGCTTCCTAGTTTGCTTTTTGATTTTCATTGAGTATAATACACCTAGATATTCAAAGACAAGGAAATAAAGATGAACAAGAAAATATTAGAAACATTAGAGTTCAATAAGGTCAAGGCCTTGTTTGAACCTCATTTGTTGACAGAGCAGGGCTTGGAGCAACTGAGACAGCTGGCTCCAACTGCCAAAGCAGATAAAATCAAACAGGCTTTTGCTGAGATGAAGGAAATGCAGGCTCTTTTTGTTGAGCAACCGCATTTTACCATTCTCGCAACCAAGGAAATCGCAGGAGTCTGCAAGCGTTTGGAGATGGGTGCAGACCTCAATATCGAGGAGTTCCTCCTCTTGAAGCGCGTGCTTCTGTCTAGCCGAGAACTGCAAAGTTTTTACGCCAATCTGGAAAATGTCAGCTTGGAAGAATTAGCCCTTTGGTTTGAGAAATTACATGATTTTCCGCAATTACAAGGAAATTTACAAGCCTTTAATGATGCAGGTTTCATTGAAAATTTTGCCAGTGAAGAATTGGCGCGAATCCGTCGAAAAATCCATGATAGCGAGAGTCAGGTCCGCGATGTTTTACAGGACCTGCTCAAGCAAAAAGCGCAGATGTTGACGGAAGGGATTGTTGCCAGCAGAAATGGCCGTCAGGTTTTACCAGTCAAAAATACCTACCGCAATAAGATTGCAGGTGTCGTTCATGATATTTCTGCTAGTGGAAATACCGTCTATATCGAACCCCGTGAGGTGGTCAAACTGAGCGAAGAAATTGCCAGTTTGCGAGCAGATGAGCGCTATGAAATGCTTCGCATTCTCCAAGAAATCTCGGAGCGTGTTCGTCCTCATGCGGCTGAAATTGCCAATGATGCTTGGATTATCGGCCATCTGGACTTGATTCGTGCCAAGGTTCGCTTTATTCAAGAAAGGCAAGCAGTCGTTCCTCAGCTGTCAGAAAATCAGGAGATTCAATTGCTTCATGTCTGCCATCCTCTGGTCAAAAATGCCGTCGCAAATGATGTCCATTTTGGTCAAGATTTAACAGCGATTGTCATTACAGGTCCCAATACAGGTGGGAAGACCATCATGCTCAAAACTCTGGGATTGACGCAGGTTATGGCCCAGTCTGGTTTGCCGATTTTAGCAGATAAGGGAAGTCGTATTGGTATTTTTGAAGAAATCTTTGCCGATATTGGCGATGAGCAGTCTATTGAGCAGAGTTTGTCTACCTTCTCTAGCCATATGACCAATATTGTGGATATTCTTGGTAAGGTCAACCAACATTCACTCTTACTCTTGGATGAGTTGGGGGCTGGTACAGATCCCCAAGAGGGAGCCGCCCTTGCCATGGCTATTCTGGAAGACCTTCGTCTGCGTCAAGTCAAGACCATGGCTACTACTCACTATCCAGAGCTCAAGGCCTACGGTATTGAGACAGCCTTTGTGCAAAATGCCAGTATGGAGTTTGATACTGCAACTCTACGCCCGACCTATCGCTTTATGCAGGGAGTTCCTGGCCGAAGTAATGCCTTTGAGATTGCCAAACGTTTAGGCCTATCTGAAGTCATCGTAGGGGATGCCAGTCAGCAGGTCAATCAGGACAATGATGTCAATCGGATCATTGAGCAGCTGGAAGAGCAGACGCTGGAAAGCCGTAAACGCTTGGACAATATCCGTGAGGTGGAGCAAGAAAATCTCAAGATGAACCGTGCTCTCAAAAAACTTTACAACGAGCTCAATCGTGAAAAGGAAACCGAGCTTAACAAGGCGCGTGAACAAGCTACTGAGATTGTAGACATGGCCCTCAGTGAAAGTGACCAGATTCTCAAAAATCTCCACAGTAAATCCCAACTCAAACCCCATGAAATCATTGAAGCCAAGGCCAAGCTGAAAAAATTAGCTCCTGAAAAAGTAGATTTGTCTAAAAATAAGGTTCTTCAAAAGGCCAAGAAAAAACGAGCTCCAAAGGTGGGAGATGATATTGTGGTGCTCAGTTATGGACAGCGTGGTACCTTGACTAGTCAACTCAAGGATGGCCGCTGGGAAGCCCAAGTCGGCTTGATTAAAATGACCTTGGAAGAGAAAGAGTTTGACCTTGTTCAAGCTCAGCAAGAAAAGCAAGTTAAGAAGAAACAAGTCAATGTTGTGAAACGAACTTCTGGGCGAGGACCTCAAGCTAGACTGGACCTTCGAGGCAAACGCTATGAAGAGGCTATGAATGAGCTAGATGCCTTTATCGACCAAGCCTTGCTTAATAATATGGCTCAAGTTGATATCATCCATGGTATCGGAACAGGTGTCATCCGTGAAGGTGTCACCAAATACCTACAAAGAAACAAACACGTCAAGAGTTTTGGCTATGCCCCACAAAATGCTGGAGGCAGTGGTGCGACTATTGTCACTTTTAAAGGATAGCAGTATTTTGGACTTTATACAGTAAAAACTGTTGAATTAAGTTTTACTGATGTAAGTGGTAAGAGTTTTTAGAAAATCAAATAATTCAATATTTTTAGGAGAACAGAGAAATCTGTTCTCTTTTTTGTTCGCTTAAAATTCTATTTGAAAGGAGTTCAACGATGTTAGGATTAGAGATTGTAATGAATTTAGACACGTTAGAAATCTTTGACGTTATCGATCATGATAAGAATGGAAACAGCGAACAAACGCCTACAACCATCCAGTTAAGCTTATTTGACTCAATGACGTGCATTTGACAGAAGGAGATACATTAGGATGGACAGAGAAGCGCTATACAATGAATTAATTCAAAGCGAACCATTAGGTTTCATTGATCCCTTTTCTGACCTTGGCGAATTCGATCCTCTTCAGCTGAAATTTAAACAACCCGTAAAGGATTTAGTGAATCGATATTCAGGGCAGCCTTACAGTTTGGCCTGGCAACATAAAATTATGGAAATGCGGAAGTTGTTTATTGATTATCAGATAGCATTAAATGAAGAAGATAAGCAGATTAACTTTCAGCGAAGAACAAGAAGCGAAGAGTCCAAAGAACATGCTACTACTATTGTAACAACATATTTGAAGTTGGGATTTAGTTTTAAAGAAATTGAGAAGCGTGTTTCTTTATCTTACAAACAACTTCGTCGAGGATGGAGAAGAAGTGATCACATCATGACAAATAGTCCTGAATTTTATAGCAAAAGGGACTTATCCGAAGGTTACTGTTTACCGATTAAAAAGCTACCTAAAAGTATGAGAATAAATGAGGGATAGGAAATGGAAACGGGTATTTGTAGACGATGTTCTTGCGACTGGGTTACACCTTGCATCAATGAAAAGTATGGTCCTTGTTGGTGGGTAGATAAAAACAGAACGCTGTGTAGCCACTGTTTTTATGGATTTAATGATGAATCTTGTCAGACAAAAGTTTATTACAGACCAGGGCATGATTGGCTTGAGAGAGATTGGGAATTTGCTTGGGAAATACTGACAAATTCAAAAAGTCATTGGGTATATGATATGGAACATGATGTGTTGTGTGTGGTTGGTTTAGGAGATCATATTGGAGCTGTTAGATTTATTGTAAGGAACTTTTATGGACTTAATCGCATTTATCGTGAGGAGATTCCTAAATGGCAAGAAATTATTGGGAATAATATGATTTTTTATAATGCAAAGGTCAATGATTCAAAACATTACGCTAGTTCTTTGCCTAGAAAGTATAAACATGTGGATTGATATGGATAATAAAATTATTGAGAAGATACAAAATCTTTTAGAGTTAGCTTACGATGCACCAAACGATGAAGAGGGGCAGACTGCCCTTCTGATGGCTCAAAGACTTATGGTGAAGCATAATCTTTCTATGAATGATTTAACGAATAGTAAAACTCAAAAAGATATTGGTGAAACAATAGGAACATGGGAATATAGACTTCCATGGTGGCAAGAAAAGTTGGCAGGTATTTTAGGTGAAAATTTTAGATGTAAAACGATAAGAAGGCGACTTCCTGAAGACGGCATCACACAGATAGTTTTCTTCGGATATCAATCTGATGCTGAATTTTGTAGTAAGGTTTACGAAGGTGCGCTTTTATACCTTAAATATCGGCTGAAACGACTTTTTCCTACAGTATCAAGAGCAAGATGGAAAGACTATAAGAAATCGTACTTACTTGGTTTCTTAAATGGAGTAGATCAACGTTTTCAGGGACAGGTTCAATCATCAGAAGAATTTGGTTTGATGGTAAAAATCCCAGCAGAAGTTTTGGAAGAACAACATCGTCGCATGGGAAGTTTAAATAATAGAACCATTAATGTTAAAGTTAATGTTGATTATGAGGCCTATATTGCTGGTTTTGAACATGCAAAAGAGACCAGGTTGTTATCAGAAGAATTATTGAATAAATGAGAATGAACATAGGAGGAAAGAACTATGAAAAATACAGATTGGAAAAAAAGTACACAAAGACCCCTTACTAGCTTTGATTTTAAAAGCGTGGAAAGCGCTTTTGGGATGCCAATGCGCTACGCAAACAATTCATCGCATTTGGTAGCTTGCTTGGAGAAAAGTAAGCTGATGTTAGATGACATTTTTCAAGAGAAAATAAATTTTCTCTTAAACGGTCTGTTTTACGCAGACGGAGAGGTGAAAAAGAGCTTGTTTATCGAAGAAAATATGAGCGTTTTCTTCGAGTTGAAAAAGTGTGTTTATGATGCACACATTAAGAGCTTAAATAAAATTTAAGTGTTAAAATAAAAAACCTCAGAAGAGGGTAGGAGGAAATTACATGATTTTTGGGTTTATTGTATTGTTTGTTGTAGGAGTGTGCATTTCGTTCAGTGGAGTATTTATTATAGGTAAAAATACAGATATCGGATTTGATTTGACTGGTGAGAAAGACTTCTATGTACATCTAACTGCTTTGGGATGGATATTGAGTATCTTTTTAATTCTTGTAGGAGGGGGAATGATGTACTTCTCATGTAAGGAGTTGGTACCATATTTTATAAGTGTACTTGACTTCAAACTATAACTAGTGAAGGGATATGAGAGAGCTAAAAATCATGAAAAAGATTGATTTATTAAAATGCTTATCCATCATCACAAAAGACGGATTAAGAACACAAAAATTTAAGAATAGTCATCTACAGCTCATCTCTTCAGCTGAAGAAGGAAGACGAGGGTCTGTATTTGCTTATCGTTCAAAAGCAAATATGGTGAAGGCACGTGGTGTTGTTTTAACCTCTGTTGAATCATTGCTGGAGAACCAGGATCAGTTTACACACTGGACCCCTAATGTGTATTGCTATGGAAGCTATAGTGATGCTGGTCGACGTATTACACGTGGCCACTCTGAAGATAATCTAAGACAGATTAACACATTCTACATTGATTTTGATATTACCTCTGCAGCTGAAGAAATGACGACAGGAGATATTTTAACCGCTTCTCTGGAGCTAGGTTTTATGCCAACGTTGATTCTAAAATCTGATAAAGGATTTCAAGCCTATTTTGTCCTCTCAGAATCAGCTTATGTTACAGCTCATTCTCAATTTCGAGTGGTGAAGGTGGCCAAAGCTATCTCTCAAAATTTGAGAAATTACTTTGCTCAAACTTTACCAGTAGATTTGACTTGTAACCATTTTGGGATTGCTCGTATTCCTCGAACTGATAATGTCGAATTCTTTGAACCTGACTATACCTATTCATTCCAGGAGTGGTTAGATTGGTCAATGAAGCAATCAGAACTTCCTTTCCCAAGTAAAAAACCCAATTTGACGGTTATTTCAGGCTCTGAAGGGGTGAAACAGATTGATGAACCCTGGTATCAATTGCTGATGAGAGAGGGGAATATTAAAGGTGGAAAAGCCTTGATGGGAAGAAACAACGTTCTTTTCACGTTAGCTTTAGCCAACTTCTCTTCAGGAATCAATCAGGAAGAGTGTGAGGAGGTTCTTTCTAGTTTTAATGCGAATCTAGACGAACCACTCTCTTCAGCTGAATATCATAAGATTATCACAAGCGCCTACTCAGGAAAATATGAAGCTGCTAGTCGTGACTATGTGATGACTTTATGTAAAGCATGGGTCAATCAGGAACTCAAGGCTTCAGATCTCTTTGTGAAGCAACGTTGGTACAAGTTTAAGAAGAAACGTGCTGACAGGAAGAATAGTCATCTCTATGAATGGAAAACAGACGTAATGGCCTATTTAGAAGGTTTCTATCAATCTGAGGATCCATTTATCCAGACGACGAAAAAAGAGATACGAGAGAAGTTGAACATTCCTGAGCGTTCATTGGATAAAGTATTGAAGGCTCTCAAAACAGAACAAAAGATCTTCTTCACAGTCAAACACGGCCGTGGAGGTGGCATCAGATTAGCCTCTATTAAAGCAATCTTGCTTTCCCTTATCAAGGTGAAGAAAGAACGTCAGGAGGCTTATATGGCCAATATTGCTGCTTTCTTTGAAGAAAGTATAGAGTTCACTCAGAGAGTGATAGAAAGGGTTAAAGATGGCTTTAAACAAACACAACAACTATCTCTATTTGAGCTTGATATTGGATAATTTTAAAAACCCGCAGACTGCCTTACATTTATATCTACGATTACTACCAAGATATAAATGTATATAAAATAATCTATGGAGGAATGATATGATTTTGATTTTAGCTGGACTATTTAGTCTTATATTTGTTGGAGGATCTTTATTGGTTTTCTCACTTATAGGGATTCGCCAACGAGTTCGTTTAGAAAACGGATATGATTTTGAATTAGAGACAGATCTATTGGCAATGGTTGGCGAAAATAGAAAGTGAGAAGAAGAATGAAGTACGTAATTTTTAGTTTTCAATTAGGTGACTATATTTGTAATGGGGAGAATAAAGTTTTAGTTTTTGATACATTGGGATTAGCTTTTCAGTATCTTCAAAAACATTATCGTAAACCACTTCCTGAACAAAGAAAAAAGAGATTGATTCACTATCCTGATGTGTATCAAGCTCCGTTTAGACTTTTAAAAGTTTGTTAGGAAGGAGAAAGGTCGATGTCAGAGTTATTCAAAATCATTAGAGGATACTACCTAACAGGGGTTGGTCAGGAACCATTGGCTTATTATTTTAAACTTTCATCGGATAATTTAAAATTTGAGTCTGTTTCTGCAGGGGATGTGGCTTTAACTTTTTATCAAAACGAGGAGAGTATTTCTAGCATTCCAGCGATCATTAGAGTAGATAGTGTTATCTCGAATGATAAAATGATTTCAGATTACCTGCAGGAGGAGTTGAGAGATCATTATCCAATGTTGCCAATTGTCCGTGTATTGGATTCCGAGGAATTTGATCCTTTACTCTTTCAAGAAGTGATGACAACTTTCACTAACTTGAAAGCAGAAATAAAAGAATTGGCCAAGATTGATTATGTTCAAGGTTCCATATTTGATTTTATGGATGAGGGGG
>CABTAV010000058.1:0-10128 GCA_902482895.1 uncultured Streptococcus sp.
GCTCCCTCTTCCGCACCCTCGATGACCTTCTGGCTAGCTACAAGGATAATCTCACCAACTACCAATCTCTTAAAACGACCATGCTCTCCATGATGTTTCCCAAGAATGGACAGACCGTTCCGGAGATTCGTTTGGATGGATTTGAAGGTGAATGGAAGTTTATTAAATTGGGGGAAGCTATTTTAGAGGCATACCAAGGAATTAATACTGCTTCTGATAAAGTAGAGTATTCTATATCGGGGATTCCGATTTTACAGGCAAAACATATCACGAACGGACAAATCAATTATAGAGATACCCGCTATTTAGATATGGATATATACGAACACTACATCTCAAAATATATGCCTAAAAAAGGAGAAATTTTATTTGCAAATATTGGTACCATTGGACCATCTGTACTTGTAGATTCTGACGAAATGTTTTTAATTGCTTGGAATATTTTAAAAATGAGTATCAAAGATAATTATTCATCTTTGTTTATAAAAATAACTTTATCTTTACTAGATTCTAAATATATTTTTGAAAGAATAACAACTGGAAATGCTACTAAATTTATTAATAAAGATGAGATAATGGATATTAGAATTAGTGTTCCTTCCATAGAAGAACAACAAGCCATCGGTGCTTACTTCTCAAACCTCGATAAACTCATCAACTCTCATCAAGAAAAAATTTCTCAGCTTGAGACTTTGAAAAAGAAACTCTTGCAGGATATGTTTATATAGATGATTAGTGATAAATTTTAACAATTATATTTAAAACTTTAGAAAGAAACATTATGGAAACAACACAAACGTCCCAGTCGCTCTACCAAGCCCTGTGGAACTCAGCGGATGTTCTCCGCTCTAAGATGGATGCCAATGACTACAAGTCCTATCTCTTGGGCATGGTCTTTTATAAGTACTTGTCAGATAAGATGCTCTTTTTTGTGGCGGAGACTATGGAGGAGGGGAGTGAGAGTCTAGAGGCTGCCCTTGAGGTTTATCGTAACTACTATGAGGATGCGGACACCCACGAGGATCTTCTTGCAGTCATGAAGGACGAACTCAACTATAGTATCAAGCCTGAGTTGACTTTTACGGCTCTTGTAGCACGTGTCAATGAGGGGACTTTTCAGCTGGAAGATTTGGCTCAGGGGTTTCGAGATATTGAGCAGAGTGATGAACTCTATGAAAACCTCTTTGAAGATATTGATCTCTATTCCAAAAAACTAGGGGCGACTCTGCAAAAGCAAAACCAAACGGTGGCGGCGGTCATGAAAGAGTTGGCAGTGCTAGATGTTGCTGGTCATGCTGGTGATATGCTGGGGGATGCTTATGAGTATCTGATTGGTCAGTTTGCGACTGACTCGGGTAAGAAGGCTGGTGAGTTCTATACACCTCAGCCTGTTGCCAAGCTTATGACACAGATTGCCTTTTTGGGTCGTGAGAATCAGCTAGGTTTTACCATCTATGATGCGACTATGGGTTCTGGCTCTCTCTTGCTCAATGCCAAGAAATACTCTCATAAACCGCAGACAGTGGCCTACTTTGGGCAGGAGCTCAATACTTCGACTTATAACTTGGCTCGGATGAACATGATTCTACACGGTGTTCCTGTTGAAAATCAATTTCTCCACAATGCCGATACACTAGATGAAGACTGGCCGACTCAAGAGCCGACTAACTTTGACGGTGTTCTCATGAATCCTCCCTACTCTGCTAAGTGGTCAGCAAACTCTGGATTTATGGCTGATCCTCGTTTCTCTCCTTTTGGGAAACTGGCACCCCAGTCCAAGGCTGATTTTGCCTTTCTCTTGCACGGTTACTACCACCTCAAGCAGGATAATGGAGTCATGGCTATCGTTCTTCCTCACGGTGTTCTTTTCCGTGGAAATGCGGAAGGAACCATTCGTAAGGCCTTGTTAGAAGAAGGGGCTATTGATACGGTTATCGGTCTACCTGCTAATATCTTTTTTAATACCAGCATTCCGACCACGGTTATCATTCTCAAGAAGAATCGTACCAATCGTGATGTCTACTTTATCGATGCCTCTAAGGAGTTTGATAAGGGAAAAAATCAGAATATCATGACGGATGCTCACATCGAGAAGATTCTGGAAGCTTACAAGTCTCGTGAGGAGATTGACAAGTTTGCCCATCTGGCAAGTTATGAAGAAATCGTTGAAAATGACTATAACCTCAATATCCCTCGCTATGTAGATACCTTTGAGGAAGAAGAAGTCGAACCACTGACAGATATAGTCAGTAAGATTAACAAGTCCAATGATGAGATTGAAAAGCAAACAGCTTCTCTACTTGAAATGCTCAGCCAACTACACGGAACCACACCAGAAGACGATGCTGAACTTAAAGAGTTTTTGAAAGAGTTTGAAGGGTGATGGGGGAAGGAGTTAGATACGTCAATCCGATTTGAAAAACCAGCCAAATTAACTTTTGGCTGGTTTTTGTTTTCTAAAGATGGTATAATTAAATTACCTATTAGGTAATTTAATTTGAACAGAAAGGGACATATGAAGCTTATCTATACAAACAAAACTGTTAAAAAGCAGTGCACAGAGCTGAGACAGGCGAAAAAAGATTTTTCGGATAAGATTGCTGTAAAATTGCATCAGTTGATCAACTTTTTGGAAGTGGCGGATTCTTTGGCTAGTGTGACAGCTTTTCCTAAATATCACTTTCACCAACTTAAGGGAAAGAGACAGGGACAGTTTGCTTTAGATATAGATGGTCGAAAGAGTTCCTATCGGTTGATTGTGGAATTTCGTGAGGAGGATTTAGAAAAGGTGTTTCCAAGTCCTGTTGAAATCGAAATCCTAAAAATAGAGGAGGTCAGCAATCACTATGAGTAATAAAATTGTTGAATACAAAGACCTGATTGCTTTTCATCCAGGTCAGTACGTTGAAGAGTTGATTGAAGATTATAACGTAACGCAGAAAGAATTTGCGGAGCGTTTGGGAGTTTCGGCAAAGACTATCAGCAAGCTGGTCAATGCAGAGGAGTCCATTAGTAAGGAAACGGCTCATAAGTTAGCCAAGCTAAGCGGAGTTTCCATGCAAACCTGGCTTAATCTTCAGAATGCTTATGATGTAAAAGTTGCAGAGATTGTAGAACAAAAAGAGCTAGAAGAAGGTAGCGAGAAAGAAATCTGTGAGATGATTGATTTCAAGTATTTTAAGGAAGAAGGCTACGTTACAGACAAACGCTATAGCTTGAAGGAAAAGATTATCGAGCTTCGCAAGATTCTAGGGGTGGCAAGTTTAGAAAACCTTACATCTTTTAACCATTTAGTCAGCTATCGGAATACGCGTGAGTTTACAACTAAAAGTATAGTAAACTCTAATATCATGCTGGAGTTGGCATCTAAAAAAGCACGTGATAAAACGACAACTAAGTTAAATCGCAGAAAGCTAGAGAGAAGCCTGCCTGTGTTGAGAAAGTTGACAAGACAAAATCCAGAAGTTTTCCCTCAATGCTTGTATGATATCTTGCTAGACTGTGGTGTGGTCCTAGTCGGTCTACCTGCTTTGCCAAATGCCAATCTAAATGGAGCGACTAAAAAATTCAGTAATGGTAGTGCCTTGCTTTTACTTACGGATCGTAACAAAGCGTCAGATATTTTCTGGTTCTCACTATTCCATGAGATTGGGCACATTCTGGAAAATGATTTTTCATCTGATGAAGGAAACAGTGAGTCCTATCTTCGTTCTGAGGAACAGGCAGACCAGTTTGCAAAAGATTTCTTGATTAGACCAGAATATTATCAATCTTTTGTAGAAAAAGGAAACTTTGATAAGACAGATATCCTTCGATTTTCTGAGGAGATAGATATTCATCCTAGTGTCGTTTTGGGCAGATTACAAAATGAGGGTATTCTAGGTTTTGACCGTTTCCGAGAACTAAAAGAGAATTATTACTTTGTTTCCTAAGTGTCAGGAAATTTTTAGAAGAAGAAAAAAGATTCATACATTCAGTCATGTGAAGTCATTAATTCGCTCATTTTTAAGATAAAACTTTGTTTCCATATTTCCTGGAAACTGATAAAAAACAAGGAGAAAGATGGAACAAACTAATCAAAAATCCCAGTGCCAACAACTCTGGGCTAGAAACAAATACCTCGTGTTGAGCCATTCCAGCAATATTTACAATGAGCTTCGCCAGTATCTCAAGCAAGAAGTGGTGGAGCTGAGTAAGGTTCAAGAGATGATTGACCGCGCCTGTCAAATCCCAGAACACAGGGGTCAGGTTTGCAATGCCTTTCAGCATATTTGGGGCTATTTCAAAAAGAAAGCGACAGATGCTGAGCGCAAGGACTATATGCTCTTGCTTGATCGCTACCGCTTTGGTCAGGCTTCTAAGGAAGACTTGATTACTAAGACTCGAGACTTGCTTGATCGCTATCCAAATACCTATTTGCAACATTCGACTTTACTGAAAGGAGACTCCCATGAGACTTTGGCATGAGGATTTGATTTCACAACTTCCGCGTCCTCAACTTTTGGGACAACATAGAGAGTGCTGTGCCCTGCGTGGCAATGGCTGGGGCAGAAAGCATGCAACGGTTGACTATGTCTTTACCCACTCGCCCTATCGTCTCTATGCCTATCATCGCTTGATCATGAAGGAAATGGCTAGCCGTGGCTACAATGTCAGTCCAGAGTGGCTGGACAAGAACCACCGTGGTAAAATTTGCCCTCCTTATGAAGATTTGGTAGAGGAAAAGCTGAAAAGTCCTATATACAGCGAACATGACGATGCCTATTATGAGGAGTGTCTGGCAAATCTCCGAGAGAAGGGGATAGAGCTGGAATAATAGTAAGGATTGTCTTCAATTTATAACTCTTCCCGTAATTTTTTCGAATAATAAAGATGAGACCTTTGGAGTTTTTCTAAGGTCTTCTTTTTATGAGTGTTAAGATTTTACTTTCAATAACTTTTGAGTTATAATTTGATTGGAAAGAGGTTGCTTGGTGCACACGATTTACTTCTATAAGGACAAAAATGGAAATGAGCCAGTCTTGGATTATATGAGAGAATTAGCTAGCCAGAAAAGTAAGGATAGCCGCATCAAACTCAATAAATTAAATGACTATATCCAGTTGCTTAGTCAGCATGGGACGAGAGCTGGTGAACCCTATATGAAACATTTGGAAGATGAGATTTGGGAACTAAGACCACTGAGAGATCGAATTTTATTTGTAGCGTGGCTTGATGGTAGTTTTGTTCTTTTACATCATTTTGTCAAAAAGACTCAGAAAACTCCTAGAAGAGAGATTGAAAAAGCCAAGCGTGAACTGAAGGACTTAAAAGAAAGAGGGTTAAGTGATGAAGAATAGTGCCATTGGGAGTAATTGGAAGGATGTCCGGTCTGAACTATTTACTAAGGAGGAAATCCTTGAAAGTGATATGCGAGTGGCTATTATGAGTGAGCTGATTGAGGCTAGGCATGAACAAGGAATCAGCCAGAAAAAGCTAGAAGAACTTAGTGGAGTGAGCCAGCCGGTTATTGCTAGGATGGAAACAGGCAAGACTAGCCCCCAGTTGGACACAGTCTTGAAAGTTTTAGCCAGTTTAGGAAAGACATTAGCAGTCGTCCCCCTCGAACAGAGAAAGAGTTGATGGCGATGAAATTACTTGGTTGACTAAAATCATCCACTGGATAATTTTACCTCCCGTCCGCACTTTTCAGGGAAATATCAGAATTACAAAAGAAAAATCAACTTATAGTTTTTTCTAATAACAAGCCATAGTCACTTATAAGAATTACTAATAACGTGTTTGACCAGTCTAACTGAAATATAGTTAAAAAACAAGCTACACAAAGGATTTGAGGCATTTGTCTCAAGTCTTTTTCTTTTGTTTAAAACGGAGATATAGTTTCAAACTATATCAAAGCCTAATTTTTTACAATTATACAGATGATTCCTTTTCTGTTAAGATAGTTTCAACAACAAATTTTGGAGGACACATCATGTCAACTACAATCATCGGTTTCCCTCGTTTGGGCGAATTCCGCGAATTAAAATTTACAACTGAAAAATACTTTAGAAAAGAAATCTCAGAAGAAGAACTCCTTGCAGCCGCAAAAGAATTGCGTGCTAAACACTGGAACATTGTCAAAGAAAAAGGCATCACTGAAATCCCATCAAATGACTTTTCTCACTATGACAACTTCCTAGACGCAGCCTTCCTCTTCAACGTGGTACCTGCTTCAGTTCAAAACTTGGACTTGTCTGACCTTGAGCGCTACTTCGCTTTGGGTCGTGGTTACCAAGGAGAAAAAGGGGACGTTCGCGCCCTTCCAATGAAGAAATGGTTCAACACCAACTACCACTACATCGTTCCTAAATTTGAAAAAGACACTCAAGTCAAACTTGCAGGTCACAAGATTTTTGATGAGTTTCAAGAAGCTAAAGAACTTGGATTGAACACTCGTCCTGTTCTTGTAGGTCCATTCACTTTCCTTCAATTGTCAGACTTTGAAGAAGGCGTGAAAGCAGAAGACTTCGTAGACAGCTTAGTGGCTGCTTACCAAGAAGTTTTTGCTAAATTGGCTGAACTTGGTGCAACTCGCATCCAATTGGATGAAGCGGCTCTTGTCAAAGATTTGACAGCTGAAGAAAAAGCCCTCTTCTTGAACCTTTACAACAAACTTTTGGCTGACAAAAAAGGTCTTGAAGTCTTGCTTCAAACTTACTTCGGAGACGTTCGTGACGTATACGCTGACCTTGTAAAATTGCCAGTAGATGCTATCGGTCTTGATTTCGTTGAAGGTAAGAAAACTCTTGAACTTGTTAAAGGTGGCTTCCCAGCTGACAAGACTCTTTATGCAGGTATTGTCAATGGTAAAAACATCTGGCGTAACAACTACGAAAAGAGCTTGGCTGTTCTTGAACAAATTCCAGCTGAAAACATTGTCTTGACTAGCTCATGCTCACTTCTTCATGTGCCATTTACAACTGCTAATGAAGAATTTGAACCAGCAATCTTGAACCACTTTGCCTTTGCAGTTGAAAAACTGGATGAGATTCGTGATTTGGATGCTATCCGCAATGGTCAAGGTGAAGAAGCACTTGCAGCTAACAAAGAACTCTTTGCCACTGAGCGTGTGGGTGAAAATGCTGAACTTCGTGCGCGTATCGCTGGATTGACAGACGCAGACTACACTCGTTTGCCAGCCTTTGCAGAACGTGAAGCTATCCAAGAAGAAGCTTTCAAACTTCCAGCTCTTCCAACAACAACTATCGGTTCATTCCCTCAAACTAAAGAAGTTCGTGCTAAACGTTTGGCTTACCGTAAAGGTGAATTGTCTCAAGAAGAGTACGATGCTTTCCTTGCTGAAACGATCGACGAATGGATCAAATGGCAAGAAGATATCGACTTTGATGTCCTTGTTCACGGTGAATTTGAGCGTAACGACATGGTTGAGTACTTCGGTCAAAACTTGTCAGGTTACCTCTTCTCTAAAAATGGTTGGGTACAATCATACGGTATGCGTGGAGTTAAACCACCAATCATCTGGGGTGATGTAACTCGTCTTAACCCTATCACTGTTAAATGGTCTAGCTATGCACAAAGCCGTACAAACAAACCTGTTAAAGGTATGTTGACTGGACCAGTAACTATTCTCAACTGGTCATTCCCACGTGAAGACATCTCTATCAAGGATTCTACTCTTCAAATCGCCCTTGCAATCAAGGATGAAGTGCTTGACCTTGAAGCTGCTGGTGTGAAAATCATCCAAATCGATGAGGCTGCTCTTCGTGAGAAATTGCCACTCCGTCGTAGCGACTGGTACGAAGACTACCTTGACTGGGCAATTCCTGCCTTCCGCTTGGTACACTCAACAGTAGCGCCAGATACTCAAATCCACACTCACATGTGTTACTCAGAATTTACAGATATCATCCCAGCTATCGACAACATGGATGCAGACGTTATCTCATTTGAGGCTAGCCGTTCAAACCTTGAAATCTTGGACGAACTCAAAGCGAAAAACTTCCAAACAGAAGTGGGACCTGGGGTTTACGATATCCACTCACCTCGTGTACCAAATGAAGGCGAAATCGACCACACAATCGAAGCCATCCTTGCTAAAGTGCCAAGCAAGAAAGTTTGGATCAACCCTGACTGTGGTTTGAAAACACGTGGTATTCCAGAAACAAAAGAAAGCTTGATTCGCCTTGTTGAAGCAGCTAAAGCTGCGCGTGAGAAATTGTAAGATAGGATTTCCCAAGAAGCGCTGTTTGGCAATCTGCCTGTTTCACTTGGGTTCTAAGAGTCCAGCTAAGGAAAAAAATCAACTAGAAAAGGATAAGGACTATGTCACGCCAAACACCGTCACTCTCATTTGAAGTGTTCCCTCCCAACCCAGCCGTGGGTAATGATAAAATTATTTCTGCTCTTCAAGATATGCAGGAGTTGGCTCCCCACTTTATCAGTGTGACTGCCAGCAATAATAAATTTAATATCAAGGAAACGACGGTCCGTTTGGCCGATTTTATCCAAAATGACTTGGCGATTCCGACTATTGCTCATTTGCCAGCCATCTATTTGACTAAGGACAAGGTGGCTGAAACCATTGCTGACTTGGACAAGGTTGGGGTACAGAAAATCTTGGCCTTGCGTGGGGATATTATCCCTGATGTGGAGCCGCAAAAGGATTTCCGCTATGCAACTGACTTGATTGAGTTCATCAAGGAACAAGCCCCTCACTTTGATATTGTTGGTGCTTGTTATCCAGAAGGCCATCCAGATTCACCAAATCAGATTTCAGATATTCAAAATCTTAAGAAGAAAGTGGATGCAGGTTGTTCGAGCCTTGTAACTCAGCTCTTCTTTGACAATGAGCGCTTCTATGATTTTCAAGACAAATGTACTTTGGCTGGGATTGATATTCCCATTCATGCAGGGATTATGCCAATTCTGAATCGAAATCAGGCTCTCCGCCTCTTGAAGACTTGTGAGAATATCCATCTTCCACGCAAATTTAAAGCCATCTTAGACAAGTATGAGCATGACCCTGAGTCGCTCAGAGCAGCAGGACTTGCCTATGCGGTGGATCAAATCGTGGACTTGGTAACTCAGGATGTTGCCGGTGTGCATCTCTACACTATGAACAATGCAGAAACTGCAAAATACATCCACCAAGCAACTCATGCCTTGTTTAATCACCAGTCTCTAGGATAATAAAAAGCAAACCATTCTTCTCAGCTGAGGGGAATGGTTCCTTTTTAATGGTAAAGACCGCACTTTTTAAGAAAAATATGATAAAATAGACTCTGTACGTACTTGATACAAAGATGAGGGTATTAAAAAATACAATGCATTTAAACTGTAAGGATTAGCGACACGAACGAGTCAAATTGATGTTATTTGACGAGAGAGTTAGTAAAACATTTAGCTAATTGCCTGATAGCGATTAGCGTGAAAGGATTAGATGCTTTAGCATCAAACCTTTCTAATGATTTGTATCTTGAGAATTGAACATGCCTACAACTCTGTGGAAAAAGATAAATCTACCTAGGAGCAGTCGCTCCGTCGTTCGATTTCCTATTTTCCTTTGAGTTGCTTGACGGCTTAGTATCCTGATTTTTGTAGGCAAGGCGTATAATTTCATCAATCCAAAGGGGATTAAAATGACAAAACAAGTGTTTCAAACGACTTTTGCGGGTCGTGAGTTAATTGTAGAGACTGGGCAGGTTGCTAAGCAAGCAAATGGTGCAGTTGTCGTGCGTTACGGTGAGTCAACTGTCTTGACTGCTGCCGTTATGTCTAAGAAAATGGCAACTGGGGATTTCTTCCCACTTCAAGTCAACTATGAAGAAAAAATGTATGCGGCTGGGAAGTTTCCTGGTGGCTTTATGAAACGTGAAGGACGTCCTTCAACGGATGCGACTTTGACAGCACGTTTGATTGACCGTCCAATCCGTCCAATGTTTGCGGAAGGTTTCCGTAATGAAGTACAGGTCATCAACACCGTGCTTTCTTATGATGAAAATGCCTCTGCACCAATGGCAGCTATGTTTGGTTCATCCTTGGCGCTTTCTATTTCAGATATTCCATTTGACGGGCCAATCGCTGGGGTGCAAGTGGGCTATGTAGATGGTCAAATCATCATCAACC
>CABTAV010000059.1:0-9892 GCA_902482895.1 uncultured Streptococcus sp.
GGGCAAGTTAAAAGCAAAAGAAGAAGATGCAGAAATTTTAGGCAAGTTTTGGAATGATAAAGGGCATTTTATTGTAGTGTATAACGGACTCACAAAAGTCCCAGAAATCCTTGAGGTTGGTTATTCTGAGTGGCAATATATGAGAATAGGGAAAAGTATTAGAAATAAATTAAATATTACTACTTACATTTCAAAACTAGTAGGTGAATTTTCAAAATATCTTCTCTCCTAATTCACTACTATTGGCTTGAATCATTTCCAGTTGACGCAGACTTAAAAAAACGTTATAATAAGGAAGTTGAGAATTGATTTTCAGTTGTCTTAGTCCAGAGAAATGGCGGTGCTGCGAGCCATCTAAGCTAGGAAGTCATGCTACTCAATCATACAATTGCATAAGAATAAGAGAATGATAAGTTCATTGAATGAAGGTGGTACCGCGGTTTTTCGCCCTTCGTGATATGAGCTTGTCTTTTAATTTTTGGAGGTGTTGATGAAAACATTTCTTGTCAAACAAAAGTTTCGTCTTGGAGGCGAACGCTTCGCTATCAAGGATGACAGGGGAGAAATCGCCTATCAGGTGGAGGGATCTTTTTTCCAAATTCCTAAGACTTTTACCATCTATGACGCCTATGGTGAACAGGTCAGTCAGATCAGTAAAGAAATCTTGACCTTGCTTCCTCGTTTTGAGATTCAGCTTCGGGATGGCTCGAGTTTTGTCATTCGTAAGAAGTTGACCTTCTGGCGAGATAAGTATGAGTTTGATAATCTAGGTCTTCGTATCGAGGGCAATATCTGGGATTTGAATTTCAAATTGCTGGATGATCGCGATCAGCTGATTGCGGAAATTAAGAAGGAACTCTTCCATCTGACCTCTACCTATACCGTAACGGTCCTTGAGGACGCTTATGCAGACCTAGTCATTTCCCTCTGTGTCGCGATTGACTATGTGGAGATGCTGGAAAGCCAATCACATTAAACAAGTAAATAAGGAGACAATATGAAACAACTATCTAGTGCACAAGTACGCCAAATGTGGCTTGACTTCTGGGCAACCAAAGGTCACTCTGTAGAACCATCAGTGAGTTTGGTTCCTGTAAATGACCCAACACTTTTGTGGATCAACTCTGGTGTAGCAACTCTTAAGAAATACTTTGATGGGACTATTATCCCAGAGAATCCACGTATTACCAATGCGCAAAAGGCGATCCGTACCAATGACATCGAGAACGTAGGGAAGACTGCACGTCACCATACTATGTTTGAAATGTTGGGGAACTTCTCTATCGGTGATTACTTCCGAGACGAAGCGATCACTTGGGCTTATGAGCTTTTGACAAGCCCTGAATGGTTTGACTTCCCAGCTGAGAAACTTTACATGACTTACTATCCAGATGATAAAGATTCTTACAACCGTTGGATTGAAGTGGGAGTGGACCCAAGCCACTTAATTCCAATCGAAGATAACTTCTGGGAAATCGGTGCTGGGCCTTCTGGACCTGATACAGAAATCTTCTTTGACCGTGGAGAAGCTTTTGATCCAGAAAATATCGGTATTCGTCTTCTTGCAGAAGATATTGAAAACGACCGCTATATCGAAATCTGGAACATCGTTTTGTCACAATTTAACGCAGATCCTGCTGTTCCTCGTAGCGAATACAAGGAATTGCCACACAAGAACATTGATACGGGCGCTGGTTTGGAGCGTTTGGTGGCCGTTATCCAAGGGGCTAAGACCAACTTTGAAACGGACCTCTTCATGCCAATCATTCGTGAAGTGGAGAAATTGTCTGGTAAGGTTTATGACCAAGATGGCGACAACATGAGCTTTAAGGTCATCGCTGACCACATCCGTTCACTTTCATTTGCCATCGGTGATGGTGCCCTTCCAGGAAATGAAGGTCGTGGGTACGTCCTTCGTCGTCTTCTCCGTCGTGCTTCTATGCATGGTCAAAAATTGGGAATCAACGAGCCTTTCCTTTACAAACTCGTTCCAACTGTTGGAAAAATTATGGAAAGCTACTATCCAGAAGTGCTTGAAAAACGCGACTTTATCGAAAAAATCGTTAAGAGCGAAGAAGAATCATTTGCGCGTACTCTTCACTCAGGTCAACACTTTGCCCAAGGCATTGTAGCAGACTTGAAAGAAAAAGGTCAATCTGTCATTGCTGGTCAAGATGTATTTAAACTTTACGACACTTATGGATTCCCAGTTGAATTGACTGAAGAAATCGCTGAAGAAGCTGGTATGACTGTAGACCGTGAAGGTTTTGAAGCAGCCATGAAAGAACAGCAAGAACGCGCGCGTGCGTCAGCTGTCAAGGGTGGCTCAATGGGTATGCAAAATGAAACCCTTCAAAACATCACTGTAGAAAGTGTCTTCAACTACAATGCTAGCCAATTGTCTTCTAAATTGGTGGCTATCGTGGCTGATAATGCAGAAGTAGAAGCTGTATCAGAAGGAACTGCCTCTCTTATCTTTGCGGAAACGCCATTCTATGCTGAAATGGGTGGACAGGTCGCTGACCACGGACAAATCTTGGATGCGTCAGGTAAGGTTGTGGCTACTGTGACAAATGTTCAAAAAGCACCAAACGGACAAGCCCTTCACACGGTTGAAGTTCTTGCACCACTTGCCTTGAACCAAGAATATACCTTGACAATTGATACAAATCGTCGTCACCGTGTTATGAAAAACCACACTGCGACTCACTTGCTTCACGCTGCTCTTCACAACATCCTTGGAAACCACGCAACACAAGCAGGATCTCTTAACGAAGTTGAATTCCTTCGCTTTGACTTTACCCACTTCCAAGCTGTAACTGCTGAAGAATTGCGTGCCATTGAACAGCAAGTCAACGAGAAAATCTGGGAAGCACTTGAAGTGAAGACAGTTGAAACGGATATTGACACTGCTAAAGAAATGGGAGCTATGGCCCTCTTTGGTGAGAAATACGGCAAGGAAGTCCGTGTTGTCACTATCGGTGACTACTCTATCGAGCTTTGTGGTGGTACCCACGTTGGTAACACTTCTGAAATTGGCCTCTTCAAGATTGTCAAAGAAGAAGGGATTGGATCAGGAACTCGCCGTATCTTGGCAGTGACTGGTAAGGAAGCCTTTGAAGCCTACCGTGAACAAGAAGACGCTCTTAAAGCTGTCGCAGCAACCTTGAAAGCACCTCAAGTCAAGGAAGTACCTCACAAGGTAGAAGGACTTCAAGAACAACTTCGTCAATTGCAAAAAGAAAATGCTGAGTTGAAAGAAAAAGCTGCAGCTGCAGCCGCAGGCGATATCTTCAAGGATGTGAAGGAAGTCAATGGTCACCGTTACATTGCTAGTCAAGTTTCTGTATCAGATGCAGGTGCCCTTCGTACCTTTGCGGACAACTGGAAACAAAAAGACTACTCTGATCTTCTTGTCCTAGTTGCCGCTATCGGTAACAAGGTAAATGTCCTTGTAGCTAGCAAGACAAAAGACCTTCATGCAGGAAACCTTGTCAAAGAATTAGCACCAATCGTTGATGGACGTGGTGGTGGTAAACCAGACATGGCCATGGCAGGAGGAAGCAACCAAGCTAAAATCCAAGAATTGTTGGATGCCGTAGCAGGTAAATTGTAATCAAGTAAAGATCTATCCATTTGGTGGGTAGGTCTTTTTGACTACAAAAAAGCCAAATCCGTTTGGATCTGGCTTGATAATCATTGGCAATTAGATTGTATTGGCTGCCCAGACACTTACCGAAGCAGTTGAGACTGGAAATTGTCCATAACCTTCCTCATCAATTGTAACTTGACCTAGGTGGTTTTCAAGTAAATCTACAAAGGTTTGGTTAGCCCATTCTTGGCCGACAAACATTGATTTGCTGTTTTCTTGGTCATTTGAAATCAAGACTGCGATTGGGGATTGATTTTCAGCACCTGAGCGTACCCAACCAATACAGTTAGGATCATCAAAGTAGTCATTTTGTTCTCCATAGGCCAAATCTTTTCGGATGGCTAGGAGGCGGTCAAGGACTTCTTTGAAATCTTGTTGAGCATACTGCCCTGAAATCCCATAGTAGTCTCCGTAAAAGACACATGGAAGGCCGTCTTGGCGTAATAGAATGAGAGTATAGGCTGCTGGTTTGAACCATTCTTCAACAGTAGACTCAAGAGCCTGACCACGTTGGGTATCGTGGTTGTCGACAAAGGTTACAGCCTTGTAAGGTTTGAGTTCAACCAAGCTATCTGTGAAAATACCACGAAGGTCATAGTTTGCGCCAGCTTGACTGGCTTCAAAGAGATTCTGGTGGAGACGAACATCAACAAGGTCAAAGCGTTCTTCCGTTTTTTCAAGATAGTCCAGATTGGCTTCCTTATCAGGATTCCAAAATTCACCAAAAACATAGAAATCCTCACCGTATTTTTCCTTCATATCACGGATAAAATTGCGCATGAAGAAAGAATCGATGTGTTTGACCGCATCCAAGCGGAAACCAGCTACACCAGTCGTTTCCATGAACCAGTCAGCCCAGTCATAGATATTTTGGATGACTTCAGGATGTTTAAAGTCTAGGTCGGCATACATGAGGTAGTCATAGTTACCGTTTTCGTTATCGACCAATTCCTCATTTGCCCAGCCCTTATTATCCCCTTGGATCAGATAAATCCCAGACTTACGGCGTTTAGCATCGTAGTCTGTACCTGTGAAGTGGTACCAATGCCAGTGGAAATCATTGTAGGTATCTTGGCGACCATCGAATGTAAAACTAGTCCAGCCATTGATGGTGAAGGGTTCCCCAAGTTCAACTGTACGGTCTACAGGATCCACTTCGATAACTTGAAAGGCTTCCATGTGATCAGCAGCAGCCTTGTGATTGAGCACCACATCGGCCATAGGTTGAATTCCCTGTGCTTTTAGAACTTGAATGGCTTGAAGATAGTCTTCTTTAAAACCATACTTGGTGCGGACAGTTCCTTTTTGGTTAAACTCTCCTAAGTCGAATAAGTCATAGACCCCATAACCTACATCTTTTTCATTGGTAGCCTTGAAAGCTGGTGGCATCCAGACGTGGCTGATACCGAGATGAGCTAGGTGTGGAGCATCTTCAGCTAGACGCGTCCAGTGCTGGCCGTCGTGGGGCAGATACCATTCAAAGTATTGCATGAGTGTTTGATTTTGCATGATGTTTCCTCTTACTTGTCAATCTTGTTCTTTATTCTATCATAAAGTATCGGTTAGCTCAAACGTTTGCGTAAAACTGAATAATAAGTTTTTGACTATTTTATATAAAATGTTGATTTTTAAAATGAAAGCGCTATAATTATAGTAAATTACATAGATAAAGAGAGGAGATTTCTCATGATTGAATTTCAAAATGTTAGTAAGTTGTATGGTGATAAAGAGGCCTTGAGCAATCTCAATCTGCAGATTGAAAATGGGGAGATTATGGGCTTGATTGGCCATAATGGGGCTGGAAAATCAACCACTATAAAATCCTTAGTTAGTATTATTTCACCCAGCAGTGGTCGTATTTTGGTAGATGGTCAGGATTTATCGGAAAATCGCTTGGCTATCAAACGAAAGATTGGCTACGTAGCAGACTCGCCTGACTTATTTTTACGCTTAACGGCCAATGAATTTTGGGAATTAATCGCCTCCTCTTATGATCTGACTAGCTCTGACTTGGAGGCTAGTCTAGCTAGGCTATTGAAAATTTTTGATTTTGCTGAAAATCGCTATCAGGTCATTGAAACTTTTTCTCACGGAATGCGTCAGAAAGTCTTTGTCATCGGGGCACTCTTGTCTGATCCTGATATTTGGGTCTTGGACGAACCCTTGACTGGTTTGGATCCCCAGGCTGCCTTTGATTTGAAGCAGATGATGAAGGAGCATGCACAAAAAGGCAAGACGGTCTTGTTTTCAACCCATGTCCTAGAGGTGGCAGAGCAAGTCTGTGATCGGATTGCCATTTTGAAAAAGGGGCATTTGATTTATTGTGGTAGCGTAGAGGACTTGAGAAAAGACCATCCAGACCAGTCTTTGGAAAGTATCTACCTTAGTCTTGCTGGTAGAAAAGAGGAGGTTTCAGATGCGTCTCAAGGTCATTAAAAAATTAGTTGATATCAATATTCTATATTCATCTCAAGAAGCTAATCTGGCTAACCTACGAAAGAAGCAGGCTAAGAATCCTGGGAAAAAAGTAAATGTTTCCGCTAGAGTCCTAAGTTCTTACATTTTTTCTAGTCTCTTGGTGCTCATCGCTTTTAGTAATATAGCCATTCATTTTCCTTTTGAGGAAAACCCCATTTATTTTAGTGGAATGATTTCTTTTTTACTGCTGCTTGTCTTTTCAACTTCTTTAACAGCTTTTTACAATGTCTTTTATGAGAGTAAGGACTTGGCATCGTATAGGCCCTATGCTTTTAAAGAATCAGAGATTATAATTGCTAAAGGACTGTCTGTTCTCTTGCCAGCTCTAGCTGGAATTGTACCAATCCTAGCTTATTTTCTAGTCCTCTATATTAGGCTAGCTCCTTCTCTTTGGCTGGGCTTGCCTTTGATGCTGCTGTCCTTGGTCTTATTATTTGTCTCTTTGGCTTTAGTGATGATAGTGGCAGTGCATTTCTTGGCTCAAACTGCGCTTTTTAGAAAGTATCAGTCTATTTTTGCGAATGTGATGATTGGGATAGGGGTTCTCATACCTTTATTATTTGTCTTCTTTGTCCAGTCCACTTCTAGAGGTATAGGTAATCAGACTAAAGAAATTCCACTTCTTCTTTATCCTATTCATCTCTTTTACAAAATAGCAGTGGAGCCTTTTTCAACAGAAGCCATCCTGGGTCTGCTCGCTTGGATAATTCTAACTGTTTTCTTGCTTTACCTGAGCAAAAAGAAAGTTCTTCCTCATTTTTATGACGTGATCCTACTTAACAGTGAGGAGAAGGTCATAAAAGAACGACGCAGTAAGGAGAGGATTTCAACTACTAAAAAGGGCTTTTTCCGTATGGTTTTGCGCTATAACCTCTCTCTCTTGGGACAGGGGACTGGCGTGATTACAGTGCTTTTTACAAGTGCTTTTCTTCCTTATCTCATGATGATCGGTCTGATTTCCAAAATCCGAGATTCTCAGATAGTTCCAGACATTCATCCTCCATACTGGTTACCTTTGTTTTTTGTAGGAGTGTTTATAGCAGTTGTTAATAACAATATCACCAGCCTTCCTTCAATTGCCTTGTCCTTAGAGAGGGAAAATGTTGATTTTCTTAAGAGTTTACCCTTTGACTTTGCTCGTTATGTGAAAGTGCAATTTTGGATTATATTTGCTGTCCAGTCCTTTTTACCAGTTCTGACTTTACTTGGTCTTTCTCTATATTTAGGCTTGCCCATCCTTTCGATGATTTACCTTCTTGTAGTATGGACCCTTGCCAGTGTCATCCTTTCTTGCCACCACTACTTTAAGGATGTGAAAAATCTGTCAACCAATTGGAGTAGCATTACGGACTTGGTGAACCGTTCAAATCGTATAGTAGCAATGGTTTTACTCTTAATTTATGGTTTGATCTTGTTGATTTCAGTTATTGTGAGTTCATTCTTGGTTCAGTCTCTCTCCCCTATCCTTGCCATTAGCTTGGGAGTAGGAGCTCTTATCCTCTTGCTTGCTCTTGCTATTTTGGGCTATCATTACTACCTGTCACGGATATTGGCAGAAATAGAAAAAAGATGAGCTAGTTGGTCGCTTGCTTGATAAATTCAATTCGACAAACGTTTTTGTAGTTTGTTAGAATGTAGTTGTAAATGATTAAGATTGGTAATCAAAAATATATAGGGAGGAATGTTTTGAATAAGAAATATAATATAGTTCTATTATTGTTGTTTATAGTTTATTTATTTGGATATTTTTCAATTTCAAAAACATTAATTCCTATAATGTGTGTGATCCAAGTATTTTTGATAGAACATATATTTAAAGTTCGAAATAGAATGATGCAGATAGGTGAAATTATAATTATTGTTGCTTCTATAATATTATTTATTGATAGTATATTGAGTTTGTAACAAAAGGCTTCTCTATAAAATCAAATTTTCCAGATATCTGATGAAGCTGATTTATATCCTCATATTTCTTCTACTATCTTCGTCACTAAATTTGACAGACATATATTGCTGATACAACCTCTCTACCTACAATCTAGTAGTAGGCTAGTTTCTTCTTTGATTTTCATTGAATTTTATTTTATAAAAAGAAATGCTCCTCCAAGACGGAAGAGCATTTTTTATTGTGATTTTGATTCGGTTTCTGCCGACTCTGGGTGGAGTTCTTGGTAACTTGGAGCTTTGAAAAGGTCAGCACTGGTTTTACCTTGTCGTTGGCTAAAGAGACTGGTTGATTGACTACCTTTTTCCTGCTCAATCTTTTGCAGAATTGGTAAAGAATTGAGGTAAGAAATACTTTCTGTATCAACTTTTCCAAGATGATCTGCTTGGTAGAAACGTATCAAATCACCAGTTTGAATCTGGTCGCTGATTTTCAGCTGTTGAATAGCTGCTTGCCGAACGCTTTCTAGTTCAGTTTGAGCTTGTTCATCAAGATTGCTGATTTCAAGACCACTTTCAGTATAGTAGGTTCTTCCGTCGTAGCTGGTGTATTTTGGTGTGACGAAGGAATTAGCAGTCCGAAAGGCAACGATTTCTTGATGATCTGGAGACAGAAGGTCTTGTCCAACTTGAAGGAAGGAATTGGACTCAATACCAAGGAGGTGTTCGAGAGTCGGTAAGATATCGATTTGTCCACCGTAGGTATTGATGATTTGTCCTTTTTCATAGCCAGGCATGACCACCATAAAAGGCACTCGTTGCAACATGGCATTGTCATAATTCGACCAGTTCTCAGAAGTCTTGCCAATCAAGGGAGCCAGGTCAGGATTTCGGGAGTTAGAAATTCCATAATGGTCTCCGTAGATGACGATGATGGATTTTTCATAGAGGCCACTTTCTTTGAGATAGTCAAAGAAGGCCTTGATAGCACTATCCAGATAGTTAGCTGTTTGGAAGTAGCCATTGATGGTTTCATCTTTGGTTTTAGCCAGGGGGAAACCAAGCTCATCGCCAGTCAGATTGCTAGCATAGGGATAGTGATTGGACACCGTGATATACTTAGCATAAAAAGGCTGCTGCAAGTGCTCTAGATATTGGATAGAATCTTTCATCATGATTTTATCATTTAAACCATATTGGAAAGAATTGCTACTGTCTTGCTTGGTGAAGTAGGATGCGTCAAAGAAGTATTGGTAGCCCCATTGTTTGTAGGTCGTATTTCGATTCCAGAAGGTCCCGATATTACCGTGAAAGACAGCACTCGATTGGTAGCCATTTTTTGATAGGATAAAAGGCGCAGCTTGCTGGGTATTGGTCCCACCGTAATTGACCATAAAGGAACCTTGGTCAAGTCCAAACAAACCAGTCTCCAGCATGGTTTCCGCATCTGAGGTCTTACCAGCCTTGACTTGGTTAAAGATATTCGAAAAGGCTAGGGTTGCTTGCGAATGGTAGAGGGAATTAAGGAAGGGAGTGACTTCATGCTCAGTTCCATCTATGTTGAGTTTATAGTCAAGTAGAAATTGCTGGAAACTCTCCAAGTGGAGATAAATTACATTTTTCCCTTTGGCCAAGCCAAAATAGTCTGGATTAGGCTTAGCAGCATGTTCTTGAATATAGTCTGTGATAGGTTGAAGATCAGTCTCAGAGGCCTTGGCACGTTCTTTGTTGGCGCTGTAGGATTGGTTGGCACTATAACCTAAAAAGGCTGGCAAACTAAGAGCGCGGACAACATAATAATTAGAAAATCCTCTTGATAGGAGATCGGGACGTTCAATCTCGGCCAAGAAAAGGTTAGCAGAAAAGAGCAAGGCTGAG
>CABTAV010000060.1:0-9784 GCA_902482895.1 uncultured Streptococcus sp.
GGTTTATTAAGCAATTCTATTTTACCAAGACTATCGCAACCATGCAAAAAAGCAACGGCAAATCCGTTGCTTTTTTTTGGAGATAAGATACTATTGTCCCAGACTCCTTTTATCAAAAAAGTCAAGAAATGAGCATTTTACTTTCCTTGTTTGGCGGAATTGGTTATAATATACGGTACAAAGGAATGAATGAATATGTATCGTGTTATAGAAATGTACGGAGATTTTGAACCGTGGTGGTTCTTAGAAGGTTGGGAAGAAGATATTGTAGCAAGTAAGAAATTTGACCAGTATTATGATGCTCTCAAATACTATAAAACTTGCTGGTTTAGACTGGAACAAGAATCCCCTCTTTATAAAAGTAGAAGTGACTTGATGACTATTTTTTGGGATCCAGAAGACCAACGCTGGTGTGATGAATGTGACGACTATTTACAACAATACCATTCTTTGGCTCTTTTGCAGGACGAGCAGGTTATCCCAGATGAAAAATTACGTCCAGGCTATGAAAAACAAACAGGTAAGGAAAGGCACCGTTCTTGCCGTATGAAATTAAAATAGAGAAAAAGTAACTTTTTTGGAGTTGCTTTTTTTATTTTTCCAAATCTTTGCGAATAGTATAGGTGAGGAGGTAAGTATGGTTCAAGAAATTGCACAAGAAATCATTCGTTCGGCTCGGAAAAAAGGGGCACAAGACATTTATTTTGTCCCCAAGTTAGACGCTTATGAGCTTCATATGAGAATAGGAGACGAGCGCTGTAAAATCGGTTGTTATGATTTCGAAAAATTTGCGGCCGTCATCAGTCACTTTAAGTTTGTGGCGGGTATGAATGTTGGAGAAAAGCGACGTAGTCAACTTGGTTCCTGTGATTATACCTATGACCAGAAGATGGCGTCCCTACGTCTATCTACTGTAGGCGATTATCGAGGGCAGGAGAGTTTGGTGATTCGCTTGTTGCATGATGAGGAGCAGGATTTGCATTTTTGGTTTCAGGATATTGGAGAACTGGGTAAGCAGTACAGACAACGTGGTCTTTATCTCTTTGCTGGACCAGTCGGCAGTGGCAAGACAACCTTGATGCACGAATTGGCCAAGTCCCTCTTTAAAGGACAACAAGTCATGTCCATCGAAGACCCTGTTGAAATCAAGCAGGAGGACATGCTCCAGTTGCAGTTGAATGAAGCAATCGGGTTGACCTATGAAAATCTAATCAAACTTTCTTTGCGTCATCGACCAGACCTCCTGATTATCGGAGAAATTCGGGACAGTGAGACGGCGCGTGCAGTAGTCAGAGCCAGTCTGACAGGTGCGACAGTCTTTTCAACCATTCATGCCAAGAGTATTCGAGGTGTTTATGAGCGCCTGTTGGAGTTGGGTGTGAGTGAGGAGGAATTGGCAGTCGTTCTGCAGGGAGTCTGCTATCAAAGATTAATCGGGGGAGGAGGAATCGTTGACTTTGCAAATAAAGACTATCAAGAACACCAGCCAACTAGCTGGAATGAACAGATTGACCAGCTTCTTAAAGATGGACATATCACAAGTCTTCAGGCTGAAACGGAAAAAATTAGCTACAGCTAAGCAAAAAAATATCATCACCTTGTTTAACAATCTCTTTTCCAGCGGTTTTCATCTAGTGGAGACTATCTCATTTTTAGATAGGAGTGCTTTGTTGGACAAGCAGTGTGTGACCCAGATGCGTACAGGTTTGTCTCAGGGGAAATCATTCTCAGAAATGATGGAAAGTTTGGGTTTTTCAAGTGCCATTGTCACTCAGTTATCCCTAGCTGAAGTTCATGGGAATCTCCACCTTAGTTTAGGAAAGATAGAAGAGTATCTGGACAATCTGACCAAGGTCAAGAAAAAATTAATTGAAGTAGCGACCTATCCCTTGATTTTGCTGGGTTTTCTTTTCTTAATTATGCTGGGGCTACGGAACTATCTACTACCACAACTGGATAGTAGCAATATTGCCACCCAAATCATTGGAAATCTGCCACAAATCTTTCTAGGAATGGTGGGGTTTGTTTCCATACTTGCCCTTTTAGCACTAACTTTCTATAAAAGAAGTTCCAAAATGCGTGTCTTTTCTATCTTAGCACGCCTTCCCTTTCTTGGAATCTTTGTGCAGACCTATTTGACAGCCTATTATGCGCGTGAGTGGGGGAATATGATTTCGCAGGGAATGGAGCTGACGCAGATTTTTCAGATCATGCAGGAACAAGGTTCCCAACTCTTTAAAGAAATCGGTCGAGACCTAGCTCAATCCTTACAAAATGGTTGCGAATTTTCTCAAACCATAGAAACCTATCCTTTCTTTAAAAAGGAGTTGAGTCTCATTATCGAGTATGGGGAAGTCAAGTCCAAGCTGGGTAGTGAGTTGGAAATCTATGCTGAAAAAACTTGGGAAGCTTTTTTTACCCGAGTCAACCGCACCATGAATCTGGTGCAGCCACTGGTTTTTATCTTTGTGGCTCTGATTATTGTTTTACTTTATGCGGCAATGCTCATGCCCATGTATCAAAATATGGAGGTAAATTTCTAAAATGAAAAAAATGATGACATTCTTGAAAAAAGCGAAGGTTAAAGCTTTTACACTTGTGGAGATGTTGGTGGTCTTGCTCATTATCAGTGTGCTTCTCTTACTCTTTGTACCTAATTTGACCAAGCAAAAAGAAGCAGTCAATGACAAAGGAAAAGCAGCTGTTGTTAAGGTGGTGGAAAGCCAGGCAGAACTTTATAGTTTGGAAAAAAATGAAGATGCTAGCCTAAGAAAGTTACAAGCAGATGGGCGAATCACAAAAGAACAGGCTAAAGCCTATAAAGAATACCATGATAAAAATGGAGGAAAAAATCGTACAGTCAATGATTAAGGCCTTTACCATGCTGGAAAGTCTATTGGTTTTGGGTTGTGTGAGTCTCCTTGCCTTGGGCTTATCAGGCTCTGTACAGTCCACTTTTGCGGCGGTAGAGGAGCAGATTTTCTTTATGGAGTTTGAAGAACTCTATCGGGAAACTCAAAAACGCAGTGTAGCTAGTCAGCAAAAGACTAGTCTAAACTTAGATGGGCAGACGATCAGTAATGGCAGTCAAAAGCTGACAGTTCCTAAAGGAATTCAGGCACCATCGGGACAAAGTATCACATTTGACCGAGCTGGGGGCAATTCGTCCTTGGATAAGGTTGAATTTCAGACCAGTAAAGGAAAGATTCGCTATCAGTTATATATAGGAAATGGAAAAATTAAACGCATTAAGGAAACAAAAAATTAGGGCAGTGATTTTACTGGAAGCAGTAGTTGCTTTAGCTATCTTTGCTAGCATTGCTACCCTTCTTTTGGGACAAATTCAAAAGAATAGGCAAGAAGAAGCAAAAATCTTGCAGAAAGAAGAAGTTGTGCGTGTAGCTAAGATGGCACTGCAGACAGGTCAAAATCAGGTAAACGTAAACGGAGTTGAGATTCAGGTATTTTCTAGTGAAAAGGGATTGGAGGTCTACCATGGTTCAGAACAGTTGTTGGCAATCAAAGAGCTATAAGGTCAAGGCTTTTACTTTGTTAGAATCCCTTATTGCTCTTATTGTTATCAGTGGGAGTTTACTTCTCTTTCAAGCCATGAGTCAGCTCCTCATTTCAGAAGTTCGTTATCAGCAGCAAAGCGAGCAAAAGGAGTGGCTCTTGTTTGTGGACCAGCTGGAGGCAGAATTAGACCGTTCGCAATTCGAAAAAGTGGAAGGCAATCGCCTCTATATGAAGCAAGATGGCAAGGATATTGCTATGGGTAAGTCCAAATCAGATGATTTTCGAAAAACTGATGCCAGTGGACGGGGTTATCAGCCCATGGTTTATGGACTCAAATCTGCACAGATTACAGAGGAGAATCAACTGGTTCGCTTTCGTTTTCAATTCCAAAAAGGTTTAGAAAGGGAGTTCATCTATCGTGTGGAAAAAGAAAAAAGTTAAGGCAGGTGTTCTCATCTATGCAGTCACTATGGCAGCCATCTTTAGTCTTTTGTTACAATTTTACTTGAACCGACAAGTCACCCACTATCAAGACTACGCTTTAAATAAAGAAAAGCTGGTCGCTTTTGCCATGGCCAAACGAACGAAAGATAAGGTTGAGCAAGAAAGTGGGGAACAGGCCTTTAATCTGGGTCAGGTGAGCTATCAAAATAAGAAAACAAGCTTGGTGACGACGGTTCATACGCCTAAGAGCCAATATGAGTTCATCTTTCCTTCCGTCAAAATCAAAGAAGAGAAAACAGATAAAAAGGAAAAGGTAGTGACTGATTCAAGTAATCAATCAGAGAATAAAAAATCAGAAGAGAAGGTTGAAAAGAAAGAGAATTCCTAGCCAATCAAGCTACTTTGTGCTAAACTGAAAATATGAAACATGATTTTAACCACAAAGCAGAAACTTTTGATTCACCTAAAAATATCTTCCTTGCAAACTTGGTTTGTCAAGTAGTCGAGAAACAGATTGATCTTCTATCAGACAAAGAAATTTTGGATTTCGGTGGAGGGACGGGTCTGTTAACCTTGCCCCTAGCTAAGCAGGCCAAGTCTGTAATATTGGTGGATATTTCGGAGAAAATGCTGGAGCAAGCTCGCTTAAAAGCGGAGCGACAAGAAATCAATAATATCCAGTTTTTGGAGCAAGATTTACTGGAAAAACCCTTGGAGAAAGAGTTTGATCTCATTGTTGTTTGTCGTGTTCTTCATCATATGCCTGATTTGGATGTGGCTCTCTCACTGTTTCATCAACATTTGAAGGAAGATGGACAACTCCTCATTGCTGATTTTACCAAGGCGGAAGCTAACCATCACGGCTTTGAATTGACTGAACTGGAAAAACAGCTAATTGAGCACGGTTTTTCATCTGTGCATAGTCAGATTCTCTATAGCGCTGAAGACCTGTTTCAAGGAAATTACTCAGAACTCTTTTTTACAGTAGCCCAAAAATCACTCGCCTAGTCAGGGAGTGATTTTTCTATAAGGATGGAAAAAAGAAGGGAAATTTGATAAGATAGGAATATGGATTTTGAAAAAATTGAACAAGCTTATACCTATTTACTAGAGAATGTCCAAGTCATCCAAAGTGATTTGGCGACCAACTTTTATGACGCCTTGGTGGAGCAAAACAGCATCTATTTGGGTGGTGAGACTGAGTTAGAGCAGGTCAAGGAGAACAATCAGGCCCTTAAGCGTTTAGCGCTTCGCAAGGAAGAGTGGCTCAAGACCTACCAGTTTCTCTTGATGAAGGCTGGGCAAACAGAACCCTTGCAGGCCAATCACCAGTTTACGCCAGATGCTATTGCTTTGCTTTTTGTGTTTATTGTGGAAGAGCTGTTTAAAGAGGAGGAAATCACTATCCTCGAAATGGGTTCTGGCATGGGAATTCTGGGAGCTACTTTCTTGACCTCGCTTGCTAAAAAAGTGGATTACTTGGGAATGGAAGTGGATGATTTGCTGATTGATTTGGCGGCTAGTATGGCAGATGTGATTGGTTTGCAGGCTGGCTTTGTCCAAGGAGATGCCGTTCGTCCACAAATGCTCAAAGAAAGTGACGTGGTCATCAGCGACTTGCCTGTCGGCTATTATCCTGATGATGCCGTTGCGTCGCGCCATCAAGTTGCTTCTAGTCAAGAACATACTTACGCCCATCACTTGCTCATGGAACAAGGACTTAAGTATCTCAAGTCAGATGGATATGCTATTTTTCTCGCTCCGAGTGATTTGTTGACCAGTCCTCAAAGTGATTTATTGAAAGGCTGGTTGAAAGAAGAGGCAAATCTAGTTGCCATGATCAGTCTCCCTGAAAATCTCTTTGCTAATGCTAAACAATCCAAGACGATTTTTATCTTACAAAAGAAAAGTGAAATACCAGTAGAACCTTTTGTTTATCCGCTTGCAAGCCTGCAAGATGCAAGTGTTTTAATGAAATTTAAAGAAAATTTTCAAAAATGGACTCAAGGTACTGAAATATAAAATAGATTTTGTTATAATAGATGAAAACGCTTAAAAGAGGAGTCTTGTTATGACAAAAACAATTGCAATTAATGCAGGAAGTTCAAGTTTGAAATGGCAATTATACTTAATGCCAGAGGAAAAAGTGTTAGCCAAAGGCTTGATTGAACGTATCGGTTTGAAAGATTCAATTTCAACTGTTAAATTTGATGGCCGTTCTGAACAACAAATTTTGGATATCGAAAATCATACACAAGCCGTTAAAATTTTATTGGATGACTTGATTCGTTTCGATATTATCAAGGCTTACGATGAGATTACAGGTGTTGGACATCGTGTTGTTGCCGGTGGAGAATACTTCAAAGAATCAACAGTTGTTGAAGGTGATGTTTTAGAAAAAGTTGAAGAGTTGAGCTTGTTGGCTCCTCTCCACAATCCAGCCAATGCAGCAGGTGTTCGTGCCTTCAAGGAATTGTTGCCAGACATTACCAGTGTAGTTGTTTTTGATACTTCATTCCACACAACTATGCCAGAGAAAGCTTATCGCTACCCTCTACCAACAAAATATTACACAGAAAACAAGGTTCGTAAATATGGTGCCCACGGTACAAGCCATCAGTTTGTAGCAGGAGAAGCAGCAAAACTCTTGGGCCGTCCATTAGAAGACTTGAAATTGATTACTTGCCACATCGGTAATGGTGCTTCTATTACAGCTGTTAAGGGGGGTCAATCTGTCGATACTTCAATGGGCTTCACTCCACTTGGTGGTGTGATGATGGGAACTCGTACAGGGGATATTGACCCAGCTATCATTCCTTACTTAATGCAATATACAGAGGACTTTAACACGCCTGAAGACATTAGTCGCGTCCTTAATCGTGAATCAGGACTTATGGGTGTTTCAGGCAAATCTAGCGATATGCGTGATGTGATTGCCGCTAAGGAAGACGGAAATCATGATGCTGCTTTGGCTTATGAGATGTATGTTGATCGTATCCAAAAACATATCGGTCAATACCTTGCAGTCTTAAATGGAGCAGATGCTATTATCTTTACTGCAGGTATCGGTGAAAATGCTGCAAACGTACGTGAAGATGTTATCTCAGGTATCTCTTGGTTTGGCTGTGATGTTGACCCAGAGAAGAACGTCTTTGGCGTGACAGGAGACATCTCAACAGAGGCAGCGAAGATCCGTGTTTTGGTTATTCCAACTGATGAAGAATTGGTCATTGCCCGTGACGTTGAACGCTTGAAAAAATAACTAAAATCAGAAAAAATATTCAGTACAAGGAGTTGGGAAAGAGATTTTTCCAGCTTCTTTTTCTGATGGAAATGTCCAAAACCTTGCTATGATTGGCTTTTTTGAAAAATATGGTATAATAGTAGTAATTTAATAGATGGAGTTGAGTTTTGAAGAAAAACTTTCGTGTAAAAAGAGAGAAAGATTTTAAGGCGATTTTCAAGGAGGGGACAAGTTTTGCCAATCGCAAATTTGTTGTCTACCAACTAGAAAACCAGAAAAACCATTTTCGAGTAGGTCTATCAGTTAGCAAAAAACTTGGGAATGCCGTCACTAGAAATCAAATCAAGCGACGGATTCGACATATTATCCAGAATGCAAAAGGGAGTCTGGTAGAAGATGTCGATTTTGTTGTCATTGCTCGAAAAGGGGTCGAAACCTTGGGATACGCAGAGATGGAGAAAAATCTACTCCACGTATTAAAATTATCAAAGATTTACCAGGAAGGAAATGGGAGTGAAAAAGAAACTACAGTTGACTAGTTTGCTAGGACTGTCTCTATTGATCATGACAGCCTGTGCGACTAATGGGACAACTAGCGATATTACAGCCGATTCGGCTGATTTTTGGAGTAAATTTGTTTACTTCTTTGCGGAAATCATTCGCTTTTTATCGTTTGATATCAGTATCGGAGTGGGGATTATTCTCTTTACGGTCTTGATTCGTACACTGCTTTTGCCAGTCTTTCAAGTGCAAATGGTGGCTTCCAGAAAAATGCAGGAAGCTCAACCACGTATTAAGGCGCTTCGAGAACAATATCCAGGTCGAGATATGGAAAGCAGAACCAAGCTAGAGCAAGAAATGCGTAAAGTCTTTAAAGAAATGGGTGTCAGACAGTCAGATTCGCTTTGGCCGATTTTGATTCAGATGCCGGTTATCTTGGCCTTGTTCCAAGCTCTATCAAGAGTTGACTTTTTAAAGACAGGTCATTTCTTATGGATTAACCTTGGTGGTGTGGATACAACCCTTGTTCTTCCGATTTTAGCAGCTGTATTTACCTTTTTAAGTACTTGGCTGTCTAATAAAGCCTTGTCTGAGCGTAATGGAGCTACGACTGCGATGATGTATGGGATTCCGGTCTTGATTTTTATCTTTGCAGTTTATGCACCAGGTGGAGTCGCCCTATACTGGACAGTGTCCAATGCTTATCAAGTCTTGCAAACCTATTTCTTGAACAATCCATTCAAGATTATCGCAGAGCGCGAGGCCGTAGTACAGGCACAAAAAAATTTGGAAAATAGAAAAAGAAAAGCCAAGAAAAAGGCTCAGAAAACGAAATAATAAGGAGGAATCTGGTAATGGTAGTATTTACAGGTTCAACTGTTGAAGAAGCAATCCAGAAAGGATTGAAAGAATTAGATATTCCAAGAATGAAGGCTCACATCAAAGTTATTTCTCGTGAAAAAAATGGATTTCTTGGTTTATTTGGTAAAAAACCAGCCCAGGTTGACATTGAAGCTATTAGTGAAACAACTGTCATCAAAGCAAATCAACAAGCTGTAAAGGGTGTTCCTAAAGAAATTAACGAACAAAATGAACCAGTCAAAACGGTCAGTCAAGCAACCGTTGATTTGGGGCATGTTGTAGAAGCGATTAAAAAGATTGAAGAAGAAGGCCAAGGGGTTTCTGATGTAGTCAAGGCTGAAATCTTGAAAAATGAAAAACATGCTAGCACCATCTTAGAAGAAACTGGGCATATTGAAATTTTAAATGAATTACAGCTTGAAGAAGAAGTTGAAACTCCTATTCTTGAAAGCCAAGATCAACAAACTGAAAGTCAAGCATTAGAAGATTTGGGATTAAAGGTGGAACCGAGCTTTGATATTGAACAAGTAGCTACGGAAGTAACGACCTACGTTCAAACGATTATTGATGATATGGACGTTGAGGCGACGATTTCAAATGACTACAACCGTCGTAGCATCAATTTACAAATTGACACCAACGAACCAGGTCGTATTATCGGCTACCATGGTAAAGTCTTGAAGGCCTTGCAACTGTTGGCTCAAAATTATCTTTACAACCGCTATTCAAGAACCTTCTACATTACAATCAATGTCAATGATTATGTCGAACACCGTGCAGAAGTCTTGCAGACCTATGCGCAAAAATTGGCGACTCGTGTTTTAGAAGAAGGGCGCAGTCATCAGACAGATCCAATGTCGAATAGCGAACGCAAGATTATTCATCGTATTATTTCACGTATGGATGGCGTGACGAGTTACTCTGAGGGTGATGAGCCAAATCGTTATGTCGTTGTAGATACAGAATAAGTAAAATCAGGGTTCTCCTGATTTTTTGCTAGCTGGAGGAGATTAAATTAATGTTGAATAAGATAAGAGACTATCTAGACTTTGCAGGTTTGCAGTACCGTAATCCTGATAAAGTGGGAGAAGAGCGAGAGAAAATGCTGGCATTTCGCCACAAAGGTCAAGAGGCACGAAAGGCTTTTACAGAGCTAGCCAAAGCCTTTCAAGTAAGCCATCCAGAATGGCAACTCCAACAGACTAGCCAGTGGATGAA
>CABTAV010000061.1:0-9731 GCA_902482895.1 uncultured Streptococcus sp.
AACCAGATTTCTCGTCAGTTGGTAGGGGGGCAGATTGATTTAGAGACAGCGTTCAAGCAATTGACGGCTTTGCAAGCCCAACCTCTTCCTTATACTAAGTTGCAGGTAACTCTGGCTGCGACCTTTAGTGCTCCTTTCTTTTCAATTATGTTTAGTGGAAATATCTACGACGCACTTGGGGCAGGAGTGGCTACCTTATTTGGTTTTGCCTTTTCCCTCTATGTAGAGAAGTTTATCCGAATTCCCTTTGTGACAGCATTTGCTGGAGCCTTTGTCTTTGGGATGATAGCCCAGTTTTGGGCTCGCTACACAGGTTTTCCTTCAACGGCAGATTTGATTATAGCTGGAGCGGTCATGCCGTTTGTACCAGGTATTGCCTTGACCAATGCGGTTCGTGATATTATGACTAACCATATAAACTCTGGTATGAGTAAGATGTTTGAATCTCTACTCATTACCCTAGCTTTAGGGGCAGGAACTTCTGTCGCCTTGGTATTGATGAACTAATATGACACTAACAACCTTTTTATTACAAGCAGTAGCAAGTCTTCTTGCTATAATCACTTTTTTAATCGTACTCAATGTTCAACGTTCTATGCTCTTACCAGGAGGAATTTTGGGCATGGCTGTCTGGCTAATTTATCTTTTGCTCAAGGAACCGACCAATGTTATTGTGGCTACTTTTATTGCAGCCATTATCGGTTCTTGTGTCAGCCAGATTTTAAGTATTCTTTATAAGACACCTGCTGTGGTCTTTATCTTGGCCATCTTGGCACCTCTGGTTCCGGGTTATCTCTCCTATCGGACAACTGCCTTTTTTGTGACGGGAGATTACAGTCATGCCATTGCTAGTGCAACCTTGGTTGTTATGTTGGCTTTGGTGATTTCCATTGGAATGGCTAGCGGAACAGTGATTCTTAGACTGTATTCTTACTTACGAAAACAGCATAATGGTTAGAATAATAAGGGACTTGATTTGGTGAATCAAGTCTTTTTTCTCTCTTTTACTGCTATTTGTGATAAAATAGTATAGAACGATTTTTTACAATGAATGATAAAACAGAGGTAAATATGACAATCGGTATTGATAAGATTGGTTTTGCGACCGGTCAATATGTCTTGAAATTACAAGACTTAGCAGAAGCGAGGGGAATTGACCCTGAAAAATTAAGTAAAGGACTCTTACTCAAGGAATTGAGTATTGCGCCCCTAACTGAGGATATCGTGACCTTGGCGGCCAGTGCAAGTGATTCTATTTTAACGGAGCAAGAAAGAGCAGAAATTGATATGGTCATTGTAGCTACTGAGTCAGGAATTGACCAAAGTAAAGCTGCAGCCGTCTTTGTGCATGGTTTGCTGGGCATCCAGCCCTTTGCTCGTAGTTTCGAGATTAAAGAAGCCTGCTATGGAGCGACAGCGGCCCTTCATTATGCCAAATTGCATGTGGAAAATTCTCCAGAGTCCAAGGTCTTGGTCATTGCCAGTGATATTGCCAAATACGGTATTGAAACTCCAGGAGAACCAACTCAGGGTGCTGGAAGTGTGGCTATGTTGATTACACAAAATCCACGCATTATGGCCTTTAATAATGACAATGTCGCTCAAACCCGTGATATCATGGACTTTTGGCGTCCAAATTACTCAACAACCCCTTATGTAAATGGTGTCTATTCTACCCAGCAATATCTAGATAGTTTGAAAACGACTTGGCTTGAATACCAAAAACGCTACCAGCTTACCTTAGATGATTTTGCTGCGGTTTGCTTCCACTTGCCTTATCCTAAATTAGCGCTAAAAGGCTTGAAAAAAATCATGGATAAGAGCCTGCCGCAAGAGAAAAAAGACCTCTTGCAAAAGCATTTTGACCAGTCTATTCTCTACAGTCAAAAGGTGGGAAATATCTATACAGGTTCCCTCTTCCTCGGACTTTTGTCTCTTTTGGAAAATACAGATAGCTTGAAGGCTGGGGATAAAATCGCCCTTTATAGTTACGGAAGTGGTGCCGTGGCTGAGTTCTTTAGTGGTGAATTGGTTGAAGGATATGAAGCTTATCTGGATAAAGACCGTTTGAACAAGCTCAACCAACGAACTGCCCTGTCTGTTGCTGACTATGAAAAAGTCTTCTTTGAGGAAGTAGACTTAGATGAAACAAATTCTGCCCAGTTTGCTGGCTATGACAATCAAGATTTTGCCTTGATTGAAATTGTTGACCACCAACGCCGTTATAGCAAGGTTGAAAAGTAATGAAGATAAGTTGGAATGGATTTTCTAAAAAATCATACCAAGAGCGCCTCGAGCTGTTAAAAGCTCAGGCGCTCCTTAGTCCTGAGAGACAAGCGAGTCTGGAGCAGGATGAGCAGATGAGTGTGACTGTGGCAGACCAGCTGAGTGAGAATGTAGTGGGAACTTTTTCTCTGCCTTATTCGCTGGTCCCAGAGGTTCTCGTTAACGGTCAGGAATACACAGTTCCCTATGTGACAGAAGAACCGTCCGTGGTTGCTGCGGCCAGCTATGCCAGTAAAATCATCAAGCGAGCAGGCGGTTTTACTGCTCAAGTCCATGAGCGCCAGATGATTGGGCAGGTAGCTCTTTATCAAGTTGCTAATCCTGAACAAGTGCAAGAGAAAATTGTCAGCAAGAAAGCCGAACTTTTGCAACTTGCCAATCAAGCCTATCCTTCTATCGTTAAACGTGGAGGTGGGGCGCGTGATTTGCATGTCGAGCAGATAAAAGGCGAAACAGACTTTCTCGTTGTTTATCTCCATGTCGATACCCAGGAAGCCATGGGAGCCAATATGCTCAACACCATGTTGGAAGCCTTGAAACCAGTCTTAGAAGAACTCAGTCAGGGACAGAGTCTCATGGGAATCCTGTCCAACTACGCGACAGATTCTCTGGTGACGGCAAGTTGCCGCATCGCCTTTCGCTACTTGAGCCGCCAAAAGGATCAAGGACGGGAAATTGCGGAGAAAATTGCGTTAGCTAGCCAGTTTGCGCAGGCTGATGCTTATCGAGCTGCTACTCATAATAAAGGGATTTTTAATGGTATTGATGCCATTTTGATTGCCACTGGGAATGATTGGCGTGCCATTGAAGCAGGGGCCCATGCTTTTGCCAGTCGAGACGGGCGCTACCAAGGTCTTAGTCAATGGACGCCGGACCTTGAAAGAGAAGAATTGGTCGGTGAGATGACCCTACCCATGCCTGTGGCGACCAAGGGTGGCTCTATCGGTCTCAACCCTCGCGTAGCCCTCAGTCATGATCTACTGGGAAATCCTTCTGCCAAAGAATTAGCCCAGCTTATCGTGTCTATCGGACTTGCCCAAAACTTTGCAGCCCTGAAAGCTTTAGTCAGCACAGGCATCCAGCAAGGTCACATGAAATTACAGGCCAAATCCTTAGCTCTCCTAGCAGGTGCTAGTGAGTCTGAAGTTGCTCCCCTAGTCGAGCGCCTCATCGCAGACAAAACCTTTAATCTCGAGACAGCCCAGCGTTATTTAGAAAATTTAAGATCATAAAAAACTCAGACCGATCGGTCTGAGTTTTCTTGTGCTTATACTCTTCGAAAATCAAATTCAAACCACGTCAGCTTCGCCTTACCGTACTCAAGTACAGCCTGCGGCTAGTTTCCTAGTTTGCTCTTTGATTTTCATTGAGTATTAAATACTTTTTCCAGGTAATAGAGTAACTGGTAAAAAGTAACCAGTTGTCGCGACTTCCTTACCTGCGATCTTCTGCAAGAGGAGGTCAACAGTGAGGCAGGCTATCTCTTCCAAAGGTTGCTTGATAGTAGTCAATTGAGGGTAGTAATTCTCGATAAAGTAAGTCCCATCATATCCGATGACCTTGAGCTCTTCAGGGACAGAAATGCCCAGTTCTTGAGCAATTTTAATGACCAGAATAGCTGTCAAATCATCTGAAGCAAAGATGGCATCTGGCTTTTGTCGAGTTAAGATATTCTTGATTTCCATTTCTTTTCTGACAGGAGAAAAGTCACTGGAAACATTGATAATAGGAGCTTTTGGGAGTACAGATGCAAAACCAGCGTGGCGTAGTCCAGTTGGAGAATTTGAATTATCATTCCCTGTAATCATGATGATAGACTGGGCACCTGTCTTGACCAAGGTCTGGGCAGCAAGAACCCCACCAGCATAGTTGTCAGAGGAAACGACAGGAATGTCTGGCGATAGGTTTCGGTCGAAGGAAATAATCGGCGCTGTCACGCGATTGTAGTCTTCGATTCCCAAATTGTGACTACCAGAAATGATGCCGTCTACCTGATTGGCTTCTAACATTTCGATGTATTCGCGTTCCTTCTCAGAATCGTGCTCGCTGTTGCAGATGATGGTCTTGTAACCATTTTTGAAGAGTTGGTGTTCCAGCTTATCAATCAATTCTGCGTAGAAAACATTGGAAATATTGGGGAAAATCAAGCCGATTAACTTAGCTGATTTTCCTTGCAAGCTACGAGCTAGGTTGTTGGGTTTATAGCCCAATTCTCGCATGGCTTCATTGACTTTTTGGATGGTTTTCTCAGAGAGATACCCTTTTTTATTGATAACCCGAGAAACGGTAGTAGGGCTGACGCCTGCAAGTTTGGCGACATCAGTTAGTTTTGCGACCATAATCTAATTCATAGTAAGTTCCAGTTGGGTTTCCAAATTTGATGAGGATCCCATTTTGGTCCGCATGTGGGAAGACACGACCAGAAAATACTTTTTCTCCTTTATTGATGAAAATTTCAAAGACAGAGTTATCGATGAAGATTGTAGCAGTAGTAGCCTGATTATCGATAGGGCAAGAACGTGTAGTTCCAAATTCTTGGGCATACTGTTCTCCAGCCTGGCTACGATCTACTGTCACTTGACCATTTACAAGGTCAAAGTTGATGGAAAGTCCCTTGCCTTCTTGATCAGCAAGTAAGACAATCTCGCTCTGGCTATTAGCTTTCAAGTTGAGTTCAAGTTCGTAAGTGTTCTTGGTTTGGGCACGGTTTGAGAAAGGTTCTTCAGAAGCACGAAGGTCTTTGATAGCTGCGACTGGGTATTGGTAGAGTTTGCCGTCTTTGATAGTGAGTTCCTTGACCAAAGAGAAGGTTCCTTGGTGGTCAAAACGGTCAGATGGATATGAAACATCAGGCAAGCCAAGCCAGCTAACAGCTATAGCGCGTCCATCAGGAGCGTTGAAGGCTTGAGTTGCATAGGCTTCGAAACCATAGTCCATGTTTTGAGGTTGAGACACATCTACCATTTTGGCATTGTCAGGGTCAAAGGAAGCTCCAATCTTATACATATTTGGATAGATATTATCGTAGTCTAGAACGTTCTTATCCAATCCTTGTGGGCAGTAGAGAAGGACAGGTTGTTCCCCTACAAAGACCAGATTTGGACATTCCATCATGTAGGCAGTACGGTCGTTAGCAAAGTCAAGGTTGCCAACGGCTTGCCAGTTTGTATAGTCGTTGTCTACAGCCTTGTAGAGACGGACGAAGCCTTTTTTCTCCAAGTCCTGTCCACCGACGATGGCATAATATTGACCCTTGAAGTTAAAAATTTGTGGGTCACGGAAGTGGTCAGTTGAGTCAGCAGGCTGGTCAATCAAGATCTTGTCAATCTTGGTAATCTTGCCATCCTTATCCATCAAAGCTCCAATCTGGTAAGGGTGACGAATCCAGTTTTCATCACGAACATTTCCTGTATAAAATAGGAACAAGTTATCGCCAAACTGCATGGCAGAACCAGAGTAGGCACCGTGGCTATCTAATGGAGTATCTGGTAAAACTTTGATTCCAGTTTCTTTAAAGTGAATCAAATCATCACTTTCTAGCTGTGCCCAAGATTTCAAACCGTGGGCTGCACCAAAAGGAAAATTCTGGTAAAAGAGGATCCACTTGCCATCAAAGTAAGAAAAGCCATTTGGGTCGTTGAGAAGTCCTGTTTTTGGCTCAACATGGTAATGAGTATGCCATGGGGATTGTGCTATATTTTTCTTTATATTTTGAATTTCTTCTTGCGTCCAATCTTCATAGGGTCTATAACGACGCTCAGTTGTCCATTCCATTTATTTTATTCCTCCAAAAATCTTATTACTTTTAATAGTAACCGTTTTCGGTTAAAAAAGCAAGTCTTTTATGTTAAAAAAAAGAAAAAACTGTCAAACGTTAATCATAAAATAAATGCAGGAAATCAATCAAATTTTCACGGAAATATGAAAGATAATGAAATAAAAACCTTTTTAATTAAGATTTTAAATTTATTTTTTCAAGAAATACCTGATAAAACAATCAAAAACAATCAATCTAAAGTGTGCCCACTAAGTGGATAGAACATTTTTTCTGCAAAACGCTTGACATATTTCTAAAACATGATAAAATAATAGTCGTAAGGGCGAATAAAATCGCTTTCAAACAATAACAAAATTCTATAATAAGGAGATTTTTGCTATGGATTATAGTAAAGTTGCTGCCGAGGTCATTGAGGCTGTCGGTAAGGATAATCTTGTAGCTGCAGCCCACTGTGCAACTCGTCTTCGTTTGGTATTGAAAGACGAATCAAAAGTGAATCAAGCAGCTCTAGATAATAATGCGGATGTCAAGGGAACTTTTAGCACTAACGGACAATATCAAATTATCATTGGTCCTGGTGATGTTAACTTTGTGTATGCGGAAATCATCAAGAAAACTGGTTTGAAAGAAGTTTCGACAGATGATTTGAAAGAGATTGCTAATAAAGACAAAAAGTTCAATCCATTGATGGACTTGATTAAACTTTTGTCAGATATCTTTGTTCCTATTATCCCTGCCTTAGTTGCAGGTGGTCTCTTGATGGCTTTGCGAAACTTCTTGACATCACCAGACTTGTTTGGACCTCAATCAATTGAAGATATGTATCCTGCTATCAAAGGCTTCTCAGCTATGATTCAATTGATGTCTGCTGCTCCATTTATGTTCCTCCCTGTTTTGGTTGGTATTTCAGCAGCCAAGCGCTTTGGAGCAAACCAATTCCTTGGTGCAGCAATTGGTATGATTATGACCACTCCAGATTTGGGTGGCAAAGAAGCCTTCTGGGACATCTTAGGTTTCCATGTTACACAAACTAACTATGCTTATCAAGTTATTCCAGTCCTTGTTTCAATCTGGTTGTTAGCAAATTTGGAAAAATTCTTCCACAAGAAATTGCCATCTGCAGTTGACTTCACTTTCACACCGCTTTTATCAGTGATGCTTACAGGATTCCTTACATTTACAGTTATCGGTCCTGTTATGTTGGTTGTGTCTGATGCGATTACAAATGCGATTGTATGGTTGTACAACACAACAGGTGCCTTTGGTATGGGGGTATTTGGTGGAACTTACTCACTAATCGTTATGACAGGTCTTCACCAATCATTCCCAGCAATCGAAACACAATTGTTGTCTGCTTACAATAATAATGGTACTGGATTTGGAGACTACATCTTTGTTGTTGCTTCAATGGCAAACGTAGCACAAGGTGCGGCTACTCTTGCAATCTACTTCTTGACAAAAAATGCTAAAACAAAAGGATTGTCAAGTTCGGCTGCTGTTTCTGCCTTCCTTGGTATTACAGAACCTGCTCTCTTTGGGGTAAACTTGAAATACAAATTCCCATTCTTCTGCGCCCTTGCTGGTTCAGCAATTGGTGCCTTTGTAGCAGGTTTAACTCACGTTATTGCAGTTTCATTGGGAGCGGCTGGATTTATTGGATTCCTTTCTATTAAGGCTGGTTCAATCCCTATGTATATAGTTGCGGAAATTATGTCCTTTGTTGCCGCCTTTGCTTTCACTTATTTCTACGGGAAAACAAAAGCAGCTAGTGTCTTTGCTGATGAAGCAGCCACAGCAACCGCAGAAACAGTTACTGAACCTACAGTAGAAGCACCAGTAGTGGAAGAGACTGATACTCTTCGAAATGAAACACTTGTAACTCCTATCGTCGGTGATGTTGTCGCTCTTGCCGATGTCAATGACCCAGTCTTCTCAAGTGGAGCTATGGGACAAGGTATCGCTGTGAAACCAAGCCAAGGTGTGGTATATGCACCAGCTGATGCTGAAGTTTCAATTGCCTTTCCAACAGGACACGCTTTTGGTTTGAAAACAACTGATGGTGCTGAAGTTTTGATTCACGTTGGTATCGACACTGTAACAATGAACGGTGACGGTTTTGAAGCAAAAGTTGCTCAAGGTGATAAGGTTAAAGCTGGCGATGTTCTAGGAACATTTGACTCAAACAAAATCGCTGCAGCTGGTCTTGATGATACAACAATGGTTATCGTTACAAATACAGCTGACTACGCTTCAGTAGCTCCAGTCGCAACAGGTTCAGTTGCGAAGGGAGATGCTGTTATTGAAGTGAAAATCTAATCAATCCTCTCAAAATGAAAACGAACAAATGACATGTTTGTTCGTTTTTGCTTGAATGGTAAGATTTACAGAGGAAAAGCTAAAAAATAGAGAAATTTAGACTTTTGAAATATGCTATAATAAAGAAAATAAAAACAAGAGGTTTATCATGACAAAATTATATGGAAGCTTGGAAGCGGGCGGTACAAAGTTTGTCTGTGCTGTCGGTGATGAAAACTTTAACGTTGTAGAAAAAACACAATTTCCAACAACAACTCCGATCGAAACAATCGATAAAACCATTGAGTTCTTCTCAAAATTTGATAATCTTGCCGGTCTTGCAGTCGGTTCATTTGGTCCGATTGATATTGACAAAAACTCAAAAACCTATGGCTTTATCACAACGACTCCAAAACCAAACTGGGCGAATGTGGACTTGCTTGGTGCCCTTCGCCGCGCCCTCAACGTGCCAATGTACTTCACAACAGACGTAAACAGCTCTGCTTATGGTGAAGTGGTTGCCCGTAACAATGCTGGTGGTCGTATTGAAAACTTGGTTTACTACACAATCGGTACAGGTATCGGTGCAGGTGTCATCCAACGTGGTGAGTTTATCGGTGGTGCGGGTCACCCTGAAATGGGCCACTACTATGTGGCTAAACACCCAATGGATATTGAAAAAGAATTCAACGGTGTTTGTCCTTTCCACAAGGGCTGCTTGGAAGGCTTTGCGGCTGGACCAAGTTTGGAAGCTCGTACAGGTATTCGTGGGGAAAATATTGAACTCAACAACCCTGTTTGGGATGTTCAAGCCTACTATATCGCTCAAGCTGCGGTTAATGCGACAGTGACTTTCCGACCAGATGTGATTGTCTTTGGTGGAGGGGTCATGGCTCAACAACACATGCTGGACCGTGTCCGTGAGAAATTTACATCTCTTCTCAATGGTTACCTACCAGTACCAGATGTGCGTGATTACATTGTAACGCCAGCAGTAGCAGGAAATGGTTCTGCTACTCTTGGAAACTTTGTCCTTGCAAAAGAAGTTTCAAAATAAAGCACAAAATCCGTTTGGGAAACCAAACGGATTTTTTATGTGTCAAAGCATTTGCCAGAAAAAGTCAATAATATAGGTCAGACCGTAGGTATAAACCACGAGAGTAAAGGGCTTGGTCAGAATGATGATGGTCATATAGCGCTTGAAACTCATCTTGGTCAGGGCAGCCAGCATACAGAGAAAGTCAGCTGGACTAATGGGCCAAATCATCATAAAGATAAAGAAACGGTCAAAACGATTACCCTTATCCAACCAACCGATGTACTTGTCATAGGTGCGCTTGCTGACGACAGACTGGACAAAGGCAGCCCCATA
>CABTAV010000062.1:0-9724 GCA_902482895.1 uncultured Streptococcus sp.
GCAATCGCTTGATAATCAGCAATATCATAGCCATTATCATCCATAGGACTGTCATAAACTGGAGAAAGCCAAATCGCTGTAATTCCTAACTTAGCTAGATAGTCTAACTTACTGGTAATTCCTGGCAAATCGCCAATTCCATCTCCGTTGCTATCCATAAAGCTCTTAGGATAAACTTGATAGACTACGGCATTGTGCCACCATTTTTCTTGCATCTTCTTACCTCATTATTTTAATAATCTATAGTCTATGATAGCGCTTTTTAGATTTTTGTGCAAGCGTTTGCCTAATCTTTTTGATTCCTTTTTTAACTCCATAGTTTCCTAACTGCCAATTTTTTATTATAATAGAGCTCAGAGGTAAAAAAATGAAAAAACAAGCTTTTAGTTCTGAACAATATTTGAATCTACAGCGCGACCACATTTTGGAGCGTATCAACCAATTTGACGGCAAGCTCTACTTGGAGTTTGGTGGCAAAATGTTAGAAGACTTCCACGCTGCTCGCGTCCTTCCTGGTTATGAGCCTGACAATAAAATCAAGCTCTTGCAGGAGTTGAAAGAGCAGGTTGAGGTTGTAATTGCCATTAATGCTAGCAACATCGAACATTCCAAAGCACGTGGTGACTTGGGCATTTCTTATGACCAAGAAGTTCTTCGTTTGATTGATAAATTCAATGAATTAGGGATTTTTGTTGGCTCAGTGGTCATTACACAATACGCTGGCCAACCCGCTGCAGATGCCTTCCGCAATCAACTCGAGAAAAACGGAATTGATTCTTATCTTCACTATCCAATCAAAGGATATCCAACAGATATGGATCACATCATTTCTCCAGAAGGTATGGGGAAAAATGACTACATCAAAACCAGTCGTAACTTGATCGTCGTAACTGCTCCTGGACCTGGTTCTGGAAAATTGGCAACCTGTATGTCCAATATGTACCACGATCAAATCAATGGTGTCAAGTCTGGCTACGCTAAATTTGAAACCTTCCCAGTTTGGAATCTTCCCCTTCATCATCCAGTCAACTTGGCCTACGAGGCTGCCACAGCTGACCTTGATGATGTCAACATGATTGATCCCTTCCATCTCCAAACTTACGGAGAAACCACTGTCAACTACAACCGTGATATAGAGATTTTCCCAGTGCTCAAGCGTATGTTAGAACGTATTCTTGGTGAATCTCCATACGCTTCTCCGACAGATATGGGTGTTAACATGGTTGGTTTCGCTATTACAGATGATGAGGCTGCTGTCGAAGCTTCTAAACAAGAAATCATCCGCCGTTACTATCAAACTGTTCTTGATTTTAAAGCCGAAAAAGTTGACGAAGCTGCTGTCAAGAAAATCGAGTTGCTTATGAATGACCTCGGTATCACACCAGCAGACCGTAAGGTTGCTGTTGTTGCACGCCAAAAAGCAGAAGAAACTGGCGGACCAGCCCTAGCCCTTGAATTGCCAAATGGGGAAATTGTCACTGGTAAGAACTCAGAACTCTTCGGCCCTACAGCAGCTGCCTTGATTAACTCCATCAAGAAATCAGCTAACATTGCCAAGGAAGTAAAACTAATCGAGCCTGAAGTTGTTAAGCCAATCCAAGGTCTTAAAATCGATCATCTCGGTAGCCGTAATCCACGCCTACATTCAAATGAAATTTTGATTGCACTTGCTATCACAGCTACAGAAAATCCTGATGCTGCTCGTGCTATGGAAGAACTTGGCAACCTCAAAGGAAGCGAAGCCCACTCAACCATCATCTTAACCGATGAAGACAAGAATGTCCTTCGCAAACTGGGTATCAATGTAACCTTTGACCCTTACTACCAATACGACCGCTTGTATCGTAAATAAAGATTTCAACCTCTCCACTCTTGGAGAGGTTTTCTCTCTATCTCAGGAGCCAGCTTTGTGTTATAATGAAAGAAGAAAACTGAAAGGATTTACCATGTCAAAAGAAGTTATTGTTGAAAGTTTTGAACTTGACCACACCATTGTTAAAGCACCCTATGTTCGCTTGATTGGGGAAGAAACAGGACCAAAGGGAGACGTTATCTCCAATTATGATATTCGCTTGGTACAACCAAACGAAGACTCTATCCCTACCGCTGGCCTTCACACTATCGAGCACCTCTTAGCCAAACTCATCCGTACCCGAATTGACGGTATGATTGACTGTTCACCATTTGGTTGCCGCACAGGCTTCCACATGATTATGTGGGGACGTCACACTAGTGCTGAAATCGCAGCTGTTATCAAGGATTCGCTCAAGGAAATCGCTGAAACTACTACTTGGGAAGACGTCCCTGGTACAACCATCGAATCTTGCGGAAACTATAAGGACCACAGCCTCTTTTCTGCTAAAGAATGGGCTAAACTCATCTTGGAACAAGGGATTTCAGACGATGCCTTTGAGCGTCATGTAATTTAAACACAAAAAAGGAACCAGTTTTTCAGCTGGCTCCTTCTTTTTTATGCTCAAAATTCTGTCTTAGGCTTTTTCACGAATGACCAAAACACCATCTTCCATGTCAGCTTCTAGGTGTTTAGCATCAAGGTTATCCAAGTGGAAGTCTGTGACTTTGTCACGGATTTGTTGTTCAACCACACGACGGAGTGGACGAACACCCATGACTTCATCGTAGCCTTCTTCTGTGATATAGTCTTTAGCCGCTTGACTAACTGCTAAATCAATGTCTTTCTTAGCCAAGGTTTGGTTAACTTCAGCCAACATCAAATCTACAATCTTAGAAAGATCGTCCTTCGTCAAGTGTGAGAACTCGATAACTGCGTTAAAGCGGTTGAGGAATTCTGGACGGAAGAATGGTTTCAAACGGTCCATCAATTCTGGTTTGTCCGCATCTTCTGTCAAGTTGGCTTCATAGCCAAATCCAGCATTTGATGTTGCGATAATAACAGTGTTCTTGAAGTTCACCGTATTTCCTTGACCATCTGTCAAACGACCGTCATCCAAGACTTGGAGGAGAAGAGTGATCACTTGAGGATCAGCCTTTTCAATCTCGTCCAAGAGAATGATAGAATAAGGATTGCGACGCACACGTTCTGTTAAGGTATTGCTATTGTCGTCATAACCCACATAACCTGCTGTTGTACCGATTAGCTTAGATACGGCTGTTCGGTCACTGTATTCAGACATATCCAAACGGATAATCGCGTCCTTGGTTCCAAACATATCCAGCGCCAATTGTTTAGCAAGTTCTGTCTTACCAACCCCAGTAGGCCCTACAAAGAGGAAGCTACCGATTGGGCGATTGCCTTCATCAAAACCAGCACGGTTACGACGGATGGCACGAGCTACAGCTTCAACTGCCTTATCTTGGCCAATAACCTTGTGTTCCAATCGATGAGCCATATCTTTCAAACGTTCGATGTCTGACGCTCCCATTTGTGAAACTGGAATACCAGTCATTCGTTCTACAGATTCAGCCACATCGTTGACACTTGCAGTCACCTTCATATCTTCTGTGTGGTTTTCGATTTTCTTTTCTAATTCTGCAATGCGTGTTTTATAGTTTAGAGCTGCTTCAAAATCTTCTGCCTCAACAGCTTTTTCTTGCTTGTCTTTTTCTACCTCAATTTCACGTTCAACAGCATGAACATCTGTTACTGGATGTTGAGCTGCTAAGTGAGCTGCCGTTACGTCTACAAGATCAATAGCCTTATCTGGCAAGCTACGTTGTGGAATGTATTGGACAGAATAATCCACTGCTGCTTTCAAGACCTCGTCTGGCAAGATGACATTATGGTGTTGTTGATAGAGGTCACGAATTCCTTGAAGGATTTTAAAGGTATCCTCTGCTGAAGGGGCATTGACCTTGACTTCGTTGAAACGACGAGCAAGAGCTGCATTCTTCAAAATCGTGTTACGGTATTCATCTTGAGTCGTTGCCCCAATCACTGTCAATTCACCACGAGAGAGGGCTGGCTTGAGAATATCCGCGAGACCTTTAGAACCACTATCACCTCCGATTGAGCCAGCGCCAAGGATTTGGTGAATTTCATCAAAGAAGAGGATAATATTTCCTGCTTCTTTCACTTCATTGACTAAGTTTTGAACGTTTTCTTCAAAGCTACCACGGTACTGAGTACCAGCCTCAAGACCTGAAATATCAATAGAAATGATTTCCTTGTTCTTAATGGCGGCTGGAACATCTCCATTTACAATGGCTTGTGCTAGACCTTCTACAACTGCTGTCTTACCAACACCTGCATCTCCGACCAAAACAGGATTGTTTTTGGTACGACGTGATAGAATTTCAGATGTTTCTTGAATTTCCTTGTTTCGTCCGATAACAGGATCCAACTTGCCTTCACGAGCTTCTGCTGTCAAGTTACGACCGAGTTTAGCAAGGACACCATCTTGTTTCATACCTGAAGCCTGTTGTTGCATTTGTCCATCAGTTTCTGCATTTCCTGGCAATTGACCCGTTGCACGATAATGAGCAAATTCCTCAGGTGTCACTTCACGTCCATTAATTAAGTAGCGACGGTTTTCAGAACTGTATCCTCGCATACCACCCATCAATTGGTTAAATAAATCGTCCATGTTGTTAAAATTATTAAAGTTGTTGTTCATATTCCTTACCTCTTTTTATATTTCTTCGTTATTATTACTGATATTGACTATCTTTGACCTTTGTTTTAAAAAATTTAGACTAGCTAAATAGCTACTCTACGTACTATTTCTGGTTTTTCTTTTTCAAGCAGGAGTAGACTATCTTTACTTCTGAAAATTTCTAGATTAAACATAGACACACCTCTTTCTATTTTACTTTAAATAATACTCTTCGAAAACCTCTTCAAACCACGTCAGCTCTATCTGCAACCTCAAAACAGTGTTTTGAGTAACCTGCGACTAGCTTCCTAGTTTGCTCTTTGATTTTCATTGAGTATAAGTGTTCGAGTAAGGCTTTCATTTACCTTACGTTCATAATATACTACATTAGTCAGAAAAGGTCAAGAGATTTGACTTTAATTGACCAATATTTTTTAGAATGCAAAAACACCCTGAAATATCAGGGTGCTATTCTTACATCAAATACAAAATTGCTAGGGTCAGGAGACTTGCTAGAAGTCCCACTCCCCAAAAGAAGAAGTCGACCTTCCACTCGCTCCAAGGATTTCCTTTACCAGACAATCCTCCAAGCTCAAAATGGTGATGGACAGGTGTCATACGAAAAATACGTTTACCACCAGTCATTTTGAAATAAGTTACTTGCATCATAACAGAAGTTGTTTCAAAAACATAAACAATTCCGATAATCAAGAGAGTCCATTCTTGGTGGAGAGCCATAGAGATAGCTGCCAACATTCCACCGAGAGCCAAACTTCCCACATCCCCCATAAAGACCTTGGCAGGCTTATGATTAAAGACGAAGAAGCCGAGCAAGCCACCAATCATGGCTAGAATCACCAGAAGAATATCCATCTGACCTTGCACATAGGCAATAACTCCATATGCAGACAAACTAATCACGACTGAAATACTAGCCAGACCATCAATTCCGTCTGTCAAGTTGACTGCGTTTGAAAAACCAACTAGCCAGAAAAGGGCGAAGACAATATAGAAAATCCCTAGATGCACTTGGTAACCAAAGACTGAAAGCATATCGCCACCGCGCTCATAGAAAAGGTAAAAAATGACACCACCTAGAAGCTGAAGAGCCAATTTCTGCTTGGGATTTAGCCCCTCATTGATTTTGCGGAAGACCTTGAGGAAGTCATCTAAAAATCCGATTAAACCATAAAGAACCAAGATGAACAAAATCATTCCCACATTATTGCTGAGTTGGTTACTAAATAGGGCAAGAAAGAAGGCAACTAAAACAGAAGCAATTAAGAAAACCAAACCTCCCATTGTAGGAGTCCCAGCTTTTGCCTGGTGCTGTTTGACATCCTCATGCATCTGCTGGCCTGTAATTTGCGCCTTTCTATAAAATTGGATAAAGGCCGGAATTCCTACTAAAGTTAGTAAAAATGTCACAATTCCAGCACTGATGGAAATAAACATATTAGTCTCCTAAAGTTAATTTAATTTTTTTAATGTTTTTGATAGCTGTATTAGTCCGAACATCTTGCTTCTGTACAACAGAACCTGACCCTTCAAATTCCAGCTCGATATCCAACCATTTAGCAAAGGTCTCAGCAGTTTCTTTTTTCCAGCCATACATGTCTGGAATTTCTTCTACCTTATCCGATAAAAGGAGAACTTGTCGGTTTGGTGCAAGATTGGTCCCTTCTTCTACAGAAGTCTCTTTAATCTTTGTTCCAGTACCTACAACGATTGGTTGCACAATATTTCGGCGTAAGGCTTCCGCCAACTCACCAGGTGAAATATCCTTGATGCTAGGCATTGCATAAGAAGATTCTGTCGTAACTTTATCTAAATTTTTGGCTGGAGATTGAAGATTGAGAGATTCTTTCATAGCTGAAGCCCGCTCCAAGATTGGGTTGGCAAATTCTCCCAACTGGATACCTGAATAATGTTCAGGTTGTTGAACCGTTACATACAAGATAAAATCAGGATTTTCAGCAGGGTTCATAGCCACAACCGAGAAAATGTAATTGGTCGAACCAACTAAGTAGCCTCCATTTTTCTCGTCAGCGATTTGGGCTGTACCAGACTTGAGGGCTACATTTTGACCTGGAACATTGACAGTTGCTTTTCCTGTACTATGATTATACATAGTTCCATATCTAGGATCCGTTCCTACCAAGACCATGTGAGTCCGAGTTTGGCCAGCTGCATCTTTCGAAACTGGATTCCCTACAATTTCTTTTTGAGATCTACGAACGGTTTGATCATTTGGATCATACAAGGCCGTAATAAATTTAGGTTCCAGCATGACGCCATCATTGGCAATGGCTGTAAAGGCACGAATCATTTGCGTCTGCGTTACAGAAATCCCCTGACCAAATGCACTCATGGCAATATTGACAATATTATCAGCTGGAAGTTGACCAGCGTATTCATCTGTCAAACCAAAGCGAGTTGGGACCCCAAATTTAAAGCGGTTTAGATAATCCAACCAAGTAGCATCTCCCATTTTTTGTTCAAGTAGACTCATTCCAACATTACTGGAGTGAGCGAAACCTTGTGAGAAAGTCATCATCCCACCAGTAGTCAAACCATCATTAACATCCCAATCTCGAATCGTCGCATCCGCTATTTTTAATTCACTGCTATTGAAGTATTCTCCACTTGGGAAGGTATTGTTATCAATAGAAGCTGCTAGCGTCATAACCTTCATGGCTGATCCTGGTTCATAGTTACTTTGATAAAGAATATCACGCCAAACAAAGTCCTCAGTGATTCCTTCTTTAGTATCTGCATTAAAGGTAGGTCGTTGGGTGGTAGCGAGAATTTCACCGGTCTTTGCACTGACCAAGGTCGCGGTCATATACTTACCTTTTACTTTTTCTAGAAAGGCATCCATCTGAGTTTCCATGAAAGATTGTAGCGGACTAGACAATGTTGTATAAACATCCTTGCCATCCACAGTTTGTTGCGATACCAGTTCTGTACCTGGTACGATATTTCCTACACGGTCTTTTTCATAGGTAATAATACCGTCTGTCCCAGCAAGAATGGTATTTAAAGAACTCTCCAAACCAGAAGTCCCTAACAAACTCTTACTACCATCCTCATTTTCATGAAGTTGGGCTAAGCCAATAAAGCTAGAAGCAAATTGTCCATTTGGATAGCTTCTGTTAGGGCTAGTTGTAAAGTCAATCCCTTCCACACTAGCATCTTTCAAATCTTTTTTAATAGCCATCATATTGGCATAGGTAATCCCATTTCCTTTTGCACCAAAGGAAACTTGGGTCAGATTTGGTTGAGCTAATTGCTCTTTCACATAAGCTTCATCCATGTCTAAATACTTATGGAAGACTTCAGCTACCTTATTAAACTGCGAATCCTCTACATAAAGAATTTTTCCAGTTGCTGACTTGTATTTTTTATCAATAACAGCATAGACGTTATAGGAAGTCGCATCTTCAGCAATAGGCACTCCATTTCGGTCATAGATAGTCCCACGTTTGGCAGGAACTGTTCGAGTTGTCTGGTGAACTTTTCTAGCCTCTTTTACCAAGTCGGTACCAAATATATTACCTTTTGCGATAATATAAGCAAAATTGGCCAAAAAGAGGGCGAAAAGAGCAACCGCTACAAAGCTGAGGTACTTGCCAACTATCCTACGGTTTTCTGCTGGAGATTTACGATTTTTTACCGCAAATCGGGTTATTTTTTCTGTCCATTTCATATCTTACTCCGCTGTTCGGATATTTTCATTATTCAATTTCAAATCTTTTTTATCTGCAATTTCTTTCAAGCGCTCGGAACGAATCAATTCATTCACTTCCTGCTTAGCATCGTCCAGTTCTGTCTTCTTCTCCTCTATCTGCGCATTGATTTTTGTCAAATCACTTTGCACTTGCAAGAGTCGTGTCTGCATAAAGATAATACTCACTGCTAAGACGAGAGCTGTAAAAGCGATGGAAAGATAAAAAGCCTTCTCCACACGGGAGAATTTTTTGATACGATTCTGCAAGAATTGACTGGTTGTTTCTTTCTTATCTACCATTTTTTCCTCTTACTTGTGAATTTTTCTGGCCACGCGCAACTTAGCTGAGTGCGAGCGGTTATTGGCTTCTAATTCTTCTGCACTTGGCAAGATTGGCTTACGGGACACCAATTCCATCTTGGGCTTGAGATCATCTGGGATGAAAGGCAAGCCTTTTGGAACTTCAACTGTTGAAGCTTCCTTGAACAATTGCTTGGTCAAGCGGTCTTCTAGCGAATGGAAGGTAATCACTGAGATTCTACCATCTATAGCCAGCATCTCCATAGCCTGCTGGATAGATTCATCTGCCGCCCCCAGCTCATCGTTAACTTCAATTCGAATAGCCTGGAAAATCTGCTTGGCAGGATGGCCCTTCTTCTTGAGCTCCTTGGCAGGTTTGGCCGACTTGATAATTTCTGCTAACTCAGTCGTTGTCTCGATTGGCTTGACTTCACGTGCTTGTTCAATCTTACGCGCAATCTGTTTAGAGAATTTGTCCTCGCCATATTTGAAGAAAATACGAACCAAGTCATGATAGTCATATTGGTTCACCACTTCATAGGCTGTCAGACTAGCGTCCTGATTCATCCGCATGTCCAGTGGCGCATCCTTTTTATAAGAAAAACCACGCTCACGCTGGTCTAGCTGAGGACTAGACACTCCCAAGTCATAACAAATTCCATCAATTTCCTGAACGCCAGCTTCGCGCAATCGTGCCTGTAAATGACGGAAGTTATCCTTGATAAAAGTCACCATCCCCTTTTCAATGTAGGGTGCCAAACGTTGTTGCGCATTGTCAATGGCATTCTGGTCCTGGTCAAAGGCATAGAGATGGCCTTTTTCACTTAATTTACTTAATAAATATTCGCTATGGCCTGCTCCACCTAAAGTCGCATCAACGTAGATGCCGTCAGGCTTTACGTCGAGCATATCAATCGTTTCGTGGAGTAAGACCGTTACATGATGAAATTCTTTTGTCATATCTTATCTATTTTACCACAAATCCGACCAGCTTGCACTAGTCAGACAAATAGGTCAAATGTAAGTAAGATTTCTTTAAGAAATGGTAACTTCTCAAAGTAACTTCCACTTGCCCAACCAAAGTGGAAATTAGTCTAAAACGGATTTTTATGGTGGAATT
>CABTAV010000063.1:0-9644 GCA_902482895.1 uncultured Streptococcus sp.
TACAATGCGTACCTTCCACACGGGTGGGGTTGCCTCAAATACCGATATCACTCAGGGTCTTCCTCGTGTCCAAGAAATCTTTGAAGCCCGCAATCCTAAAGGGGAAGCGGTTATCACAGAGGTCAAGGGACAAGTTACCGCTATCGAAGAAGATGCATCAACTCGTACTAAGAAAGTCTTTGTTAAGGGTGAAACTGGTGAAGGTGAGTACGTCGTTCCATTTACAGCTCGTATGCGTGTAGAAGTTGGGGACCAAGTAGCGCGTGGTGCTGCTCTTACAGAAGGTTCTATCCAACCAAAACGTCTCCTTGCAGTTCGTGATGTCTTGTCAGTTGAAACTTACCTTCTCGGTGAAGTACAAAAAGTTTACCGTAGCCAAGGGGTAGAAATCGGCGACAAACACATCGAGGTAATGGTTCGTCAAATGATCCGTAAAGTTCGTGTCATGGATCCAGGTGACACAGCTCTTCTTATGGGTACCCTCATGGATATCAATGACTTTACAGATGCTAACAAAGATGTCCTTATCGCAGGTGGAGTTCCAGCGACAGGTCGCCCAGTTCTTATGGGAATTACCAAAGCCTCACTTGAAACAAATAGTTTCTTGTCAGCGGCTTCCTTCCAGGAAACAACTCGTGTCCTTACTGATGCGGCTATCCGTGGTAAGAAAGACCATCTCCTTGGACTTAAAGAAAATGTTATCATCGGTAAGATTATCCCAGCAGGTACTGGTATGGCCCGTTACCGTAACCTTGAACCACAAGCTATCAACGAAGAAGAATACCTTAATCCTCCAGTAGAGGAAGAAGGAAATGAAGAAACAACAGAAGTAGTTGTGGATACTGCCGTTGAAACTGTGGAAGAAACAGTAGAATAAAAGGCTCTTTGTCAACTGTAGTGGGTTGAAGAAAAGTTAAGATCGAGAAAGGACACATTTCGTCCTTTCTTTTTTGATGTTGAGAGCGATGAAAATCCGTTTTTTGAAGTTTTCAAAGTTCCGAAAACCAAAGGCATTTCGCTTGATAAGTTTAATGAGATTATTGGTTGCTTCCAATTTGGCGTTGGAGTAGAGTAGTTGAAGGGCGTTGACAATCTTTTCTTTATCCTTGAGGAAGGTTTTAAAGACAGTCTGAAACAGAGAATGAACCTGTTTCAGATTGTCCTCAATGAGTCCAAAAAATTTGTCTGGCTCCTTGTTCTGAAAGTGAAAAAGCAAGAGCTGATAGAGATTATAGTGGTGTCTCAAGTCTTCTGAATAGCTCAAAAGCTTGTCTAGAATCTCTTTATTCGTCAAGTGCATACGAAAAGTAGGGCGATAAAATCGCTTATCACTGAGTTTACGACTATCTTGTTGAATAAGCTTCCAGTAGCGTTTGATGGCCTTGTATTCATGGGACTTTCGCTCAAATTGATTCATGATTTGAAGACGGACACGACTCATAGCACGGCTGAGATGTTGGACAATGTGAAAACGATCTAGAACGATTTTAGCGTTAGGAAAAAGTTTTCTGGCAATATCGTAGTAAGGGCTAAACATATCCATCGTAATGATTTTCACCTGACAACGAACAGCTCGCTCGTAGCGCAGAAAGTGATTTCGGATGATAGCTTGTGTTCTGCCTTCAAGAACAGTGACGATATTGAGATTATCAAAATCTTGGGCAATAAAGCTCATCTTTCCCTTAGTGAAGGCATACTCATCCCAGGACATAATGTTAGGAAGTCGTCTAAAGTCATGCTTAAAGTGAAAGTCATTCAGTTTACGTATGACAGTTGAAGTTGAAATGGAAAGCTGATGAGCAATATCGGTCATAGAAGTTTTTTCAATCAACTTTTGCGCAATTTTTTGGTTGATAATACGAGGGATTTGGTGATTTTTCTTGACGAGAGAGGTTTCGGAGACCATCATTTTAGAGCAATGATAGCACTTAAAACGGCGCTTTTTAAGAAGAATTCTGGTAGGCATACCAGTTGTTTCAAGGTAAGGAATTTTAGACGGTTTTTGGAAGTCATATTTCTTCATTTGACTTCCACATTCAGGACAAGATGGGGCCTCATAATCCAGTTTGGCGATGATTTCCTTGTGGGTACCTCTATTAACAACATCCATAATTTGAACATTAGGGTCTTTGATATCGAGCAGTTTTGTGATAAAATGTAATTGTTCCATATGAATCTTTCTAATGAGTTGTTTAGTCGCTTTTCATTATAGGTCATATAGGACTTTTTTTCTACAATAAAATAGGCTCCATAATATCTATAGGGGGGTTACCCACTACAAATATTATAGAGCCGAATAAAAGAGATGAGAGAGCCTTAGGGTTCTCTTTCTCTTTTCTGAAAACTTTCTCCATTCTTCCATGAAATGTGGTAAAATAAAAGAAAGAAGCTGACAAAGGAGACGGGTATGGAACAAACATTTTTTATCATTAAACCAGATGGTGTAAAAAGAGGACTAGTGGGGGAAGTGTTGAAACGCATCGAACAACGTGGATTTACAATCGAAAAATTGGAGTTGCGTTCACAGGTTTCAGAAGAGCTGATTGACCAGCACTATCAGGACTTGGTTGGTCAAAGTTTTTACCCACCGATTCGTGAATTTATGACTTCAGGACCGGTTCTTGTAGGTATCATTTCTGGTCCCAAAGTAATTGAAACTTGGCGGACCATGATGGGTGCGACTCGTCCAGAAGAAGCTTTACCAGGAACGATTCGAGGTGATTTTGCAAAAGCTGCTAGTGAAAACCAAGCTATTCAAAATGTTGTACATGGTTCAGATTCAGAAGAGTCAGCTAAGCGAGAAATTGCTCTTTGGTTTGACGGAAAGTAGTAAAAGTTTGATGTAAGGGTTACTTGCATCAAACTTTTTTGCATTTTAGAGTAGAAAACTGACAGTTGAGAAATATTCTAGCAATGATGAGAATTTCTAGCTTATAATAAGAGCAAGTAAGGGAGGAAGAATGATGGAAAAAATGAAAAAGCAAATTCGTGTTTTGTTGTTGCTGACAGTTTTTGGTATTAGTAGCTGTTCTTGTTTAAGTTTATCGACTTGGGCCTTGATGTTAAATCAAAACTGCTTCTATTATTTAGTTGGCATGTCGCTCCTTGCCAGTATTGGTTCAGGGATAAACTACTATAGTGGACAGCGAAATCAATCTTATTCAGTTTTTAAGGAAGATAAGCAACAATTCTTGTATAGTCTGTTGCTCTTAGTAAACATTTTGGGTTTAGCTTTAATTGTCATAGAACATCTCCTTGAAGGAAATGCATCCGTGGAAGAGTTTGTGGAAGTATTTCTACCGAGTTTCTTTTTCTTATTCGGTGTTGACTTGTTAGTCTTTCTGCCTATGCAGAAGTATGTACATGGATTGAAAAAGATTTTGGGTAAAAAGGGACTCTGTTTTATCAGTGGACTAGCTATTTTAATCGTTCTCAAAAATCCTTGGTCAATATTATCCATGACATTTTATATTGCCTTGGGAATGTTTTTCCTAGGATTGTTGGTGCCAAAAGTTATTCGCTGGGAAGTTTCGTTTTATAGCCATTTGATGAGAGATATATTATTAGTTGTCTTTTTACTGTTCCTATTTTAAAATCAGAACAAGAGCCAGTTCAGGTCTCATAATTCATAGTTTGGAATTTACAGATAATATCTCGACAAAGAATAACTTTTTGGTATAATAGAGATATGTACACTAAAAACGAAGAAGAGTTACAGTCCTTAGGTGAACGTTTGGGCTATTTATTAGAAAAAAATGACGTCTTAATTCTAACTGGAGAACTTGGAGCAGGCAAAACGACCTTTACAAAAGGTCTTGCTAGGGGATTACAGATTTCTCAGATGATTAAGAGTCCAACCTACACTATCGTAAGAGAGTATGAAGGTCGTCTTCCGCTTTACCACCTAGATGTTTATCGTATCGAAGGGGATGCGGATTCTATTGATTTGGATGAGTTTCTCTTTGGTGGTGGGGTAACTGTCATCGAGTGGGGACATCTTTTAGGTGATGCCTTGCCAGATACTTATTTAGAATTGGAAATTCTAAAAGAAGAAGACGGTCGCAGATTACATTTCCAAGCAAAGGGTTTGCGTGCAGAAAAACTCTTAGAGGAGCTTCAACATGGAGTATGAATTGCTCATTAGAGAAGCAGAACCTAGTGATGCGGCTGAATTAGTGACATTTTTAAATCGTGTCAGTGTAGAAACAGATTTTACCAGTCTGGACAGGAATGGCATTTTGATGACAGATACTGAGATGGAGTTGTTTTTGGATAAACAGGCTCAATCAGAAAATCAAATCACTTTACTTGCCTTGCTGAATGATGAAATTGCTGGTCTTGTAAATATCACAGCTGATCAACGCAAGAGAGTTCGTCATATTGGAGATCTCTTTATTGTGATTGGTAAGAAGTATTGGAATAATGGACTGGGGAGTTTGTTACTTGAAGAAGTCCTAGAATGGGCGCAGGCTAGTGGCATTCTTCGTCGACTTCAACTCACTGTCCAAACTCGTAATCAGGCTGCAGTTTATTTATATCAAAAGCATGGCTTTGTAATTGAAGGTAGACAAGAGCGCGGTGCTTACATAGAAGAAGGGGAATTTATCGATGTTTACCTGATGGGTAGACTGATAGATTGATAGAAATATGGTTAAAAAAATTATTGGAATGGTGCTAGCTTTTCTAGCTGTGACGGTTTTGGGTGTGGGTGTTTTTGCTTATACTATTTATCAGCAAGGTACACAAACCTTATCAAAAACCTATAAAAAAATCGGAGAAGAAACCAATGTTATTGAGGCGACTGAACCCTTAACGATTCTTTTGATGGGGGTTGATACTGGGAATGTAGAGCGTACAGATCAATGGGCTGGAAATAGTGATTCCATGATTCTCTTGACGGTGAATCCACATACTAAGAAAACCATGATGTTGAGTTTGGAACGTGACATCCTGACTAAAATTCAGCATAAAGATGGCCAGATTGAGGAAGCGAAGTTAAACGCTGCCTATGCTGGTGGTGGTGCAGAGTTAGCTATTTCAACCATTCAAAAGATGATGAATATCCATATCGATCGCTACATTATGGTTAATATGCAAGGATTGCAACAATTAGTCGATGCAGTGGGTGGTATAACTGTCAATAACACGCTAGGCTTCCCAATTTCTATTAGTGATCAAGAGGAATTTAATACCATTTCTATCGGTGTTGGAGAACAGACAATAAATGGAGAAGAAGCGCTTGTTTATTCCCGCATGCGTTATCAAGACCCAGAAGGAGACTACGGACGTCAGAAGCGTCAGCGTGAAGTCATTCAAAAGGTTGTTGAAAAAGTTCTTAGTTTGAATAGCGTTAGTCACTACCAATCTATTTTAAAAGCCCTAAGTACGAATATGCAGACTAATATTGATTTATCTGCGAAAAGTATTCCTAGCTTGTTGGGCTATAAAGATTCATTTAAAACCATTGAATCTCAACAATTGAAGGGCGAAGGAGAGATGTTGCAAGGTATTTCTTACCAGATTGTTTCGAGAGAGCATATGTTGGAAATGCAGAATATATTGCGACGTTCTTTGGGACAAGAAGAAGTCACTCAGCTGGAAACAAATGTTGTCTTATTTGAAGATTTGTTTGGACGGGTGCCTGTTGGTGATGGGGAGAATCAACAACAAGGTGTCTTTGTAACAAATGAAGTAGAATAGTTCGTTTTTTAATACAAATAAAAAATTAATCGTGGGAAATTTCCTGCGATTTTTTCAAAAAAATACGAATAGATAGGTAGGAGGAAACATGAAAGCAGAAATCATTGCTGTTGGAACAGAGATTTTGACAGGACAGATTGTTAATACCAATGCCCAGTTTTTGTCGGAAAAACTAGCAGAAATTGGAGTAGACGTATATTTTCAGACGGCTGTAGGAGACAATGAAGCTCGTCTCTTGTCTTTGCTTGAAATTGCCAGTCAACGTAGCAGTCTGGTGATTTTGACAGGTGGTTTAGGGCCAACTGAGGACGATTTGACCAAACAAACTCTGGCTAAATTTTTAGGGAAAGAATTAGTCTTCGATCCTCAGGCTCAGGAGAAGTTGGCTGTCTTTTTCGCCCAGAGACCAGACTATGCCCGAACACCGAATAACGAAAGACAAGCTCAACTTGTAGAAGGAGCGACTCCGCTACCAAACGAAACAGGACTGGCTGTGGGAGGCGTTTTGGAAGTCAATGGAGTGACCTATGTCGTCCTTCCAGGTCCACCAAGTGAATTGAAACCCATGGTCTTAAACCAACTTCTACCCAAGTTGATGACAGGGAGCAAGCTGTATTCCCGAGTTCTTCGTTTCTTTGGAATTGGCGAAAGTCAGCTGGTGACCATTTTGGCTGATTTGATTGACAATCAAACAGATCCGACCTTAGCACCTTATGCCAAGACAGGAGAGGTAACCCTGCGTCTGTCAACAAAGGCTAGCAGTCAAGAAGAAGCGAATCAAGCGCTGGATATCTTGGAAAATCAAATCTTAGGTCACCAAACCTTTGAAGGTCTTTCTTTGCGAGAACTTTGCTATGGTTATGGGGAAGAGTCTAGTTTGGCCAGCATTGTCGTAGAAGAACTGAAAAAGCAAGGAAAAACCATCACGGCTGCAGAGAGTTTGACGGCAGGGCTTTTCCAAGCAACTGTGGCGGATTTTTCAGGAGCTTCAAGTATATTTAAGGGTGGTTTTGTGACCTATAGCTTGGAGGAAAAATCAAAGATGTTGGCTATTCCTGCCAAAGATTTGGAAGAACATGGTGTGGTGTCTGAATTTACAGCTCAAAAGATGGCCGAGCAGGCACGAATCAAGACCCAGTCTGATTTTGGCCTTAGTTTGACTGGAGTGGCAGGACCAGATAGCCTGGAAGGACATCCAGCTGGGACAGTCTTCATAGGCTTGGCTCAAGAGCAAGGAACTGAGGTTATCAAGATTAATATTGGAGGCAGAAGTCGAGCAGATGTACGTCACATTGCGGTTATGCATGCCTTTAACCTAGTTCGCAAGGCTTTATTAAGTGACTAACTTTTGATATAATAGTAGATAGGTCTAAGGACCATTAGAATGTAGGAGAATAGAATGGCGAAAAAACCAAAAAAATTAGATGAAATTTCAAAAAAATTCGGGGCTGAACGTGAAAAAGCCTTGAATGACGCTCTTAAATTGATTGAGAAAGACTTTGGTAAGGGTTCAATCATGCGTTTAGGTGAACGTGCAGAGCAAAAGGTGCAGGTGATGAGCTCAGGTTCCTTGGCGCTTGATATTGCCCTTGGTTCAGGTGGTTATCCTAAGGGACGTATCATCGAAATCTATGGACCAGAGTCATCTGGTAAGACAACGGTTGCCCTTCATGCAGTTGCGCAAGCGCAAAAAGAAGGTGGGATTGCAGCCTTTATCGATGCGGAGCATGCCCTTGATCCAGCTTATGCTGCGGCCCTTGGTGTCAACATTGACGAATTGCTCTTATCTCAACCAGACTCAGGAGAGCAAGGTCTTGAGATTGCAGGAAAATTGATTGACTCAGGTGCTGTAGATCTTGTCGTAGTCGACTCAGTTGCTGCCCTTGTACCTCGTGCGGAAATTGATGGAGATATCGGAGATAGCCACGTTGGTTTGCAGGCTCGTATGATGAGCCAGGCCATGCGTAAGCTCGGTGCTTCTATCAATAAAACCAAAACAATTGCCATCTTTATCAACCAATTACGTGAAAAAGTTGGGGTCATGTTTGGAAATCCAGAAACAACTCCTGGTGGACGTGCTCTGAAATTTTACGCATCAGTCCGTTTGGATGTTCGTGGAAGTACGCAAATCAAGGGAACTGGTGACCAAAAAGACACCAACGTCGGTAAAGAAACTAAGATTAAGGTCGTGAAAAACAAGGTAGCTCCACCATTTAAGGAAGCTTTCGTTGAAATCATGTACGGAGAAGGGATTTCTAAGACTGGTGAACTCTTGAAAATCGCAAGCGATTTGGACATCATCAAAAAAGCAGGAGCTTGGTACTCTTACAAGGATGAGAAAATCGGGCAAGGTTCTGAAAATGCTAAGAAATACTTGGCAGATAACCCAGAAGTCTTTGATGAGATTGACCATCAAGTCCGTGTTCAATTTGGTTTGATTGATGGAGAAGAAGCTGCTGAAAGCAAAAAAGATGAAGCAGCTCAAGTAGACTCTGTGAATGAAGAAGTTACACTTGACCTAGGCGACGAACTTGAAATCGAAATTGAAGAATAATCTGTCAAAGTAGTGGAGAAATCCACTGCTTTTTCTATTCTTTGTTCAAGATTTCAGATTGCCTATAGTTTGCTGTTTCTTGTAGAAAGCTGATATAATAGCCTTATGAATAAAAAACGAACAGTGGATCTGATTCATGGTCCTATTCTTCCCTCGCTCTTAAGCTTTGCCTTCCCAATCCTGCTGTCCAATATTTTTCAACAGCTCTATAACACTGCTGATGTCTTGATTGTTGGACGATTTCTTGGTCAAGAATCCTTGGCTGCAGTAGGAGCGACGAGAGCGATTTTTGACCTGATTGTAGGTTTTACTCTTGGTGTTGGCAATGGCATGGGAATTGTCATTGCCCGCTATTATGGAGCTCGGAATTTCACTAAAATCAAGGAAGCAGTAGCAGCCACCTGGATTTTAGGTGCTCTTTTGAGTGTTGTGATTATGTTGCTGGGCTTTCTTGGCTTGTATCCTCTCTTGCAATACCTAGATACCCCTGCTGAAATCCTCCCTCAGTCCTATCAATATATTTCTATGATTGTGACCTGTGTCGGTGTCAGCTTTGCCTATAATCTTTTTGCAGGTTTGTTGCGGTCTATTGGTGACAGTCTGGCTGCACTTGGTTTTCTGATTTTCTCTGCCCTTGTCAATGTAGTTCTTGACTTGTATTTCATTACACAACTGCAGTTAGGAGTTCAATCGGCAGGACTTGCAACTATTATTTCGCAGGGGCTGTCAGCTGTACTTTGTTTCTGCTATATCCGAAAGAATGTACCTGAACTACTCCCTCAACTCAAACATTTTAAGTGGAATAAGGCTTTATACACGGATCTTTTGGAGCAAGGCTTGGCTATGGGCTTGATGAGTTCCATTGTGTCCATCGGCAGTGTGATTTTACAGTCTTCAGTTAATACCTTTGGTGCAGTAATTATTAGCGCCCAGACGGCGGCTCGACGCATTATGGCCTTCGCCCTTCTTCCTATGACCGCTATTTCTGCATCAATGACGACCTTTGCTTCTCAGAATCTAGGAGCTAAGCGCCCAGACCGCATTGTTCAAGGTATTCGAATCGGCAGTCGTTTAAGTATGTCCTGGGCAATTTTTGTTTGTGTCTTCCTCTTTTTTGCCAGTCCAGCCTTGGTTTCCTTCTTGGCTAGTTCGACGGATAGCTATTTGGTAGAAAATGGCAGTCTCTATCTACAAATCAGCTCAGCCTTTTATCCTATTTTGAGTCTCTTGTTGATTTATCGCAATTGTTTGCAGGGTTTGGGGCAAAAAATCCTTCCTCTGGTTTCTAGCTTTATCGAACTAATCGGGAAAATCGCTTTTGTGGTTTTGATTATCCCTTGGGCAGGATATAAGGGAGTTATCCTTTGCGAACCCTTAATCTGGGTTGCCA
>CABTAV010000064.1:0-9526 GCA_902482895.1 uncultured Streptococcus sp.
TGATTCATCATATCAAAGAGGTCAATACTCTCAGGGGTTGTTAATGCAGACTTAAAGAAAGTCTTGCCATCTAGAGTTGTATTCATGGTCGACAACATTGCAGGGCGATGCCCTTGAGATAAGATGTTATAAGCGAAATAGGCTGCTGTTGTCTTACCCTTAGTTCCAGTAAAGGCAAGGAGTTTGAGTTTTTTCTGTGGATTTCCATAAAATTCCATAGCTACCAAACTCATGGCTTTCTTGATATCGCTGACGATAATAGCAGGAATACCAACCTCATAATCTTTTTCAGCCACATACCAACCGAGGCCTTGAGAGATGGCAGAAATCAGGAATTCCTTCTTAAAGGCAGCACCCTTGACGAAAAAGAGGCTCTTTTCTTTAGCCTTGCGGCTATCATAGCAGATGGTGTCAAATACGACGTGGCTGTAGTTGTAGTGATAATGTCCTTGGTCGATAATCTCACGGAAGAGACCATCTTTCTTTAAAATATCTAATACGGTTTCAATCTTAATCATACTTTCTATTGTAAACCGAAAGTCGTAAATTTACAAGTAACAAGGAAAAGTTTATAATGGAAGATGAGGAATTTTTCCTAGTTATTAAAATTAAATGAGGAATCTATGTCTAACGAAAACAATCACCAGCAGGCCCAGATGTTACGGGGGACTGCTTGGCTAACGGCTAGTAACTTTATCAGTCGCCTACTCGGGGCTATTTATATTATCCCATGGTACATCTGGATGGGATCTTATGCAGCTACGGCCAATGGTCTCTTTACCATGGGCTACAATATCTATGCCTGGTTCTTGCTGGTTTCAACAGCGGGTATCCCAGTTGCAGTGGCTAAGCAAGTGGCCAAGTATAATACCATGCGAGAAGAAGAGCATAGCTTTGCCCTGATTCGGAGCTTTTTAGGCTTTATGATAGGACTAGGTTTGGTTTTTGCTTTAATCTTGTATGTCTTTGCTCCTTGGCTAGCAGACTTGTCTGGCGTGGGCAAAGACTTGATACCGATCATGCAAAGCTTGGCTTGGGGAGTCTTGATTTTCCCATCTATGAGTGTGATTCGAGGCTTCTTCCAAGGGATGAATAACCTGAAACCTTATGCCATGAGCCAAATCGCTGAGCAGGTCATTCGTGTTATCTGGATGCTCTTAGCTACCTTTATGATTATGAAAATGGGTTCAGGGGATTATCTAGCAGCGGTTACCCAATCCACATTTGCTGCCTTTGTCGGCATGGTAGCTAGTTTTGCAGTTTTGATCTATTTCCTTGCCAAAGAAGGATTGCTTAAAAGAGTCCTTGAAACAGGAGATAAGATAAACAGCAAGCGTCTTTTGGTCGACACCATTAAGGAAGCCATTCCTTTTATCCTGACAGGGTCTGCTATCCAGCTTTTCCAGATTTTGGACCAAAATACCTTTATCAATAGCATGAAGTGGTTTACCAACTATAGTAAAGAAGACTTAGTTGTCATGTTTTCTTATTTCTCTGCCAATCCTAATAAAATCACTATGATTTTGATTTCTGTTGGGGTTTCGATTGGGAGTGTAGGCTTGCCGCTTTTGACTGAAAACTATGTTAAGGGGGACTTGAAGGCGGCTTCTCGTCTCGTTCAGGACAGCATTACCATGCTTTTCCTATTCTTGCTACCAGCAACGGTTGGAGTAGTCATGGTAGGAGAACCTCTCTATACAGTCTTCTATGGTAAGCCAGATGGTTTGGCTATGGGCTTGTTTGTCTTTGCAGTTTTGCAGTCTACTATTTTAGGTTTGTACATGGTTTTGTCTCCAATGCTTCAAGCCATGTTCCGCAACCGCAAGGCAGTTCTCTATTTTATCTATGGTTCCATTGCCAAGCTGGTCTTGCAACTGCCAACCATTGCTCTCTTTCACAGTTACGGGCCTTTGATTTCAACAACCATCGGTCTCATTATTCCTAATGTTTTGATGTATCGGGACATTTGCAAGGTAACTGGTGTTAAGCGCAAAGTGATTTTGAAACGAACCATTTTAATCAGTTTGTTAACTATTTTCATGTTTCTAGTAGTTGGGACATTCCAGTGGATTTTAGGATTTGTCTTCCAACCAAGTGGACGTTTGTGGAGTTTCCTATATGTAGCCCTTGTCGGTGCCATGGGGGGAGGAGTTTACGGATTCTTGAGTCTCCGTACCCGTCTATTGGACAAGGTGATTGGAAAAGCCCAAGCAAATCGTCTACGAGCAAAATTAAGAATTTCTCAATAATTTTTTATAAATAAAAGGAATAATTTGAACATTTCTATCATGAAATGCTTGAATTATTCTCTTTTTATTATTTTGTAGAATAATTTCTATAGTTTGTAGATAGAAATTTTATTTTTCTTAAATTTTACTTAAAAAGCTATTGACTAAATAAAACTCAAGTTGTATAATAAGACAAATATTTAAATCAGGAGGTTCTGGAGATGAAAAAGTCTAAAGCCAAGTATGCAGCACTTGCAGGTGTCGTGTTAAGTGCAGGTATTTTATTAAGCGCGTGTGGAAATTCTAGCACAGGGTCAAAAACATATAACTATGTTTATACTAGTGATCCGTCTAGTTTGAACTATCTAGCAGAAAACCGTGCAACAACCAATGATATTGTGACCAACCTGGTAGATGGTCTCATGGAAAATGACCAATATGGGAACTATGTCCCATCCTTGGCTGAGGATTGGAGTGTTTCTAAGGACGGTTTGACCTATACCTACAAACTGCGTAAAGATGCTAAATGGTATACTGCAGATGGAGATGAATATGCTCCTGTTACTGCCCAAGATTTTGTCACTGGTTTGAAATATGCAGCTGATAAAAAATCAGAAGCCTTGTACTTGGTGCAAGAATCTGTAGCAGGTTTGGATGATTACATTAACGGTAAAACAAGCGACTTTTCAACTGTCGGAGTTAAGGCTCTTGATGACCAAACTGTTCAATATACCTTGGCACGACCAGAATCTTATTGGAACTCAAAAACAACCTCAACCATTCTCTTCCCCGTTAATGCGGATTTCTTGAAATCAAAAGGGGACGATTTTGGGAAGGTAGACCCATCTAGCATTTTGTATAATGGACCTTTCTTGATGAAATCCTTTGTTTCAAAATCTGTCATTGAATTCAAGAAAAATCCTAGCTACTGGGATGCTAAAAATGTCTTTGTAGATGATGTGAAATTGGCCTATTATGATGGTAGTGACCAAGATGCATTAGCTCGTAACTTTGTTGAGGGGGCTTATAGCTATGCTCGTCTCTATCCAAACAGTTCAAGCTTTGAAGGGATTAAAGAAAAGAATAAGGACAATATCATTTATAGTTTACAAGATGCTACTTCTTACTTCTTAAACTTTAACCTAGATAGAAAATCTTATAAATTCACTTCCAAGACAAGTGATGCTGAGAAGAAATCGACTCAAGAAGCGGTTCTTAACAAGAACTTCCGTCAAGCCATCAACTTTGCCTATGATCGTAAAGCTTACGGGGCTCAATCTCAGGGAGAAGAGGGTGCAACTAAGATTTTGCGTAACTTGGTTGTTCCTCCAAACTTCGTAAGTATCAACGGAAAAGACTTTGGTGAAGTAGTAGCCTCTAAGATGGTCAACTATGGTAAGGAATGGCAAGGCATCAACTTTGCGGATGCTCAAGATCCATACTACAATGCTGAAAAAGCCAAGGCTAAATTTGCTGAAGCTAAGAAAGAACTCCAAGCTAAAGGAGTCCAATTCCCTATCCACTTGGACATGACAGTTGACCAAGCTGCTAAAAAGGGTGTCCAAGAGGCAAATTCTATGAAGCAATCTATTGAAGCAGCCTTAGGTGCAGAAAATGTTGTAATTGATATTCAACAACTTTCTACTGAAGACTTTGATAATACAAGCTATTTGGCTCAGACTGCAGCTCAGAAGGATTACGATCTATACAACGGTGGCTGGAGCGCAGACTATCAAGATCCATCAAGCTACCTTGATATTTTTAATATTAATTCCGGTGGAGTGTTGCAAAATCTAGGTTTAGAGCCAGGTGAAGTTAATGACAAGGCCAAGGCTGTTGGGCTGGATGTCTATACTCAAATGTTGGAAGAAGCTAATAAGGAGCAAGATCCAGCTAAACGTTATGAAAAATATGCGGATGCCCAAGCTTGGTTGGTAGATAGCTCTCTAGCAATTCCAAATGTTTCACTAGGCGGAACACCAACATTGAGAAAAACAGTTCCTTTCTCTTCACCGTATTCATTAGCTGGTAATAAAGGGGTCGAATCATATAAATACCTCAAAGTACAAGATAAGACAGTTACGAAAGACGAATATGAAAAAGCCAAAGAAAAATGGTTGAAAGAAAAAGAAGAATCTAATAAAAAAGCCCAAGAAGAATTGGCAAAACATGTCAAATAAGGATTTTTCAAGAAAACGATGGTTTCGAAAGAAGCTGTCGTTTTTTTATAGAATGATGGCAAATTTGGAAGAAAAGTGCTTACATTTTTTAAATTGTTTATCAGATTTATGATATAATGAATATAATAAAAGTTGTGAGAAGCTATTTTTTAAATCCTCTTCCAGTGTTAACTGAAGTATGCACATGCTAGGGTGATTTTATAGGAGGGATGCTGTCTACTAAAAAAGTAAGATAAAACGCAATAATTGATAAGTTCTTCTTTATGTGAAGAGTTTTTATCGGCCTGTTTACTAATCGTTATGGAGGTATCATCATGGGCGCTATTATGGAGTTTGCAACAGAAAAACAGATTACATCATTTCTTTCAACTTGCCACATTGAAGGGCAAAAGAATTTTCTGATGGCTTTCAAGAAAAAGACATGGTTGAAATCCTTTATTGATTTTTTCATTATAGGTGGTTCCTACTATGTTCAGTCGAGTGTGAAGCCTAAGATTCTGGCATTCACACATAAGGGAATCTACTTGATGGACATCAGTGATGTAACAGAAAATCATTCTAATCACGTCGTAGAGATGCTTTGGAATCAAGTTCAAGATTTTACTTATAAGACAGCCTTGAATACAGTTAGGCTGAATTGGAACTATCAAAATGAAGACTATATTTTTTCCGTGGAAGTTGGTCAGATTAGTCAGCATGTGGGCCAGTATCAATTTAACAAAGAGCATTATGACTATTTAGCCCAACAGGATTTCTTTCAGTCAAAGTAAACTCTAGCAATCATTTTCACAAAAGAATCTGGAAGCTTTTCTGGATTCTTTTTAGCTTTACTCGATAAGTCTATAGTTTAAAACTATAACCAGCTCTTGAAAAGAAGAAAATGAGTTGATGAAAATAAGTGGTACAATAGTTACTATAGATTTGGAGGAATTGTATGAGCAAGGAATTACACATTAACACAATTTTGGCCCAGGCGGGTATTAAGTCAGATGAAGCGACAGGTGCATTGGTGACACCGCTTCATTTTTCAACGACCTATCAGCATCCAGAGTTTGGTCGATCTACTGGGTTTGACTATACACGCACTAAAAACCCAACTCGTAGTAAAGCTGAGGAAGTTTTGGCGGCTATTGAGTCAGCAGACTATGCTCTAGCTACTAGCTCAGGTATGTCAGCTATTGTACTAGCCTTTAGCGTCTTTCCAGTAGGAAGTAAGGTTTTGGCTGTTCGTGACCTTTACGGTGGCTCTTTCCGCTGGTTTAATCAAGTGGAGCAGGAAGGCCGTTTCCATTTTACCTATGCCAATACAGAAGAAGAGTTGATTGGGGAGTTGGAGAAGGATGTGGATGTCCTCTATATCGAAACGCCAACCAATCCCTTGATGTTGGAATTTGATATCGAAAAACTAGCAAAATTAGCTCATGCTAAGGGTGCTAAAGTGGTGGTGGATAATACCTTCTATAGCCCTATCTACCAACGTCCGATTGAAGATGGAGCAGATATCGTTCTCCATTCAGCAACCAAGTATCTAGCAGGCCACAATGATGTCTTGGCTGGAGTGGTTGTGACCAATAGTTTAGAACTATACGAGAAGCTCTTTTACAATCTCAATACGACAGGGGCAGTCTTGTCTCCATTTGACAGTTATCAATTGATTCGTGGTCTCAAGACCTTGTCTCTTCGTATGGAGCGCTCAACAGCTAACGCCCAAGAAGTGGTTGCCTTTTTGAAGGATTCTCCAGCAGTCAAGGAAGTTCTCTACACTGGTCGTGGAGGCATGATTTCCTTTAAAGTAGCCGATGAAACACGCATTCCTCACATTTTAAACAGCCTCAAGGTCTTCTCTTTTGCAGAAAGTTTGGGTGGGGTAGAAAGTCTCATTACTTATCCAACGACGCAAACTCACGCTGATATTCCAGCAGAAGTGCGCCATTCTTATGGTTTGACAGATGACCTCTTGCGTTTGTCGATTGGGATTGAGGATGCTAGAGATTTGATTGCAGATTTGCGCCAAGCCTTGGAAGGATAAGACAAAGATGGGAAAATATGATTTTACAAGCCTGCCCAATCGTTTAGGGCATCATACCTATAAATGGAAAGAAGCAGAAACGGATAGTGAAGTCCTACCAGCTTGGATAGCGGATATGGACTTTGTAGTCTTGCCTGAAATCCGCCAAGCTGTGCAAACTTACGCAGACCAACTGGTTTATGGCTATACCTATGCCAGTGAAGAGTTAATTAAGGAAGTTCAAAAGTGGGAAGCCACACAACACGGTTACCACTTTGACAAAGAGGCTCTTGTCTTTATCGAGGGTGTGGTACCAGCCATCTCAACAGCTATTCAAGCCTTTACAAAAGAAGGCGAAGCGGTTCTGATTAACACACCTGTCTATCCACCCTTTGCTCGCAGTGTCAAGTTGAACAACCGTAGATTGATTACCAATTCTTTGGTGGAAAAGGATGGTCTGTTTGAGATTGACTTTGACCGACTGGAGAAGGATTTGGTGAAAGAGGAGGTCAAACTCTATATTCTTTGCAACCCTCACAATCCTGGTGGACGTGTTTGGGAAAAGGAAGTGTTGGAGAAGATTGGCCAACTCTGCCAAAAACACGGTGTTTTCTTGGTTTCGGATGAGATTCACCAAGATTTGGCCCTCTTTGGTCACAAGCATCATTCCTTCAATACCATTAATCCTGCCTTCAAAGATTTTGCGATTGTCTTGAGCAGTGCCACTAAAACCTTTAACATTGCTGGGACAAAAAATTCCTATGCAGTTATTGAAAATCCTAAGTTGAGACTGGCTTACCAGAAACGCCAGTTGGCTAATAATCAACATGAAATTTCAGGTTTGGGTTATTTGGCGACAGAAGCTGCCTATCGATACGGTAAAGATTGGTTAGAGGAACTCAAGCAAGTCTTTGAAGACCACATCAATTATGTGGTGGATTTATTTGGAAAAGAGACTAAAATCAAGGTCATGAAACCGCAAGGAACCTACTTGATTTGGCTTGATTTTTCAGCCTATGACCTGACTGATGAAAAATTACAAGAGCTTTTGAGAAATGAAGCCAAGGTTATCCTCAATCCTGGTTTGGATTTTGGAGAGGAAGGAAGTCTCCATGCCCGCCTCAATGTAGCCATGCCTAAATCCCTGCTGCAAGAAGTTTGTCAGCGTATCGTTACCACTTTTGCCAAACGTTAAAAATCCAGCCTTCTAGGAGAAAAGTATCCCTAGAAGGCTATTTTCATAGGTGAAAATATGGTATAATAAAAAGATAAGGTAAAGGTAAAAATATGGCTAAATTGATTCCGGGGAAAGTCCGTATCGAAGGCGTTGCCCTTTATGAAACTTGTAAGGTTGACATCATCAAGGAAAAGAACAATCGGCTCTACGCTCGCGTTGCAGAAGAAGAACTGCGCTATAGTTTAGAGGATGATTTGGTTTTTTGTGCTTGCGATTTTTTCCAAAAGAGGGGCTACTGTGTGCATTTGGCAGCGCTGGAGCATTTTTTGAAAAATGATGAGCGTGGTCAGGAAATCTTGCAGAGTCTGGAAGAAGGTCATGAAGAAAAAGAGGCCGTTGAAACCAAGGTGACCTTGGGTGGTAAATTTTTGGACCGAATCTTGTCTCCAAAATCAGACCGCGCCTATGAATTATCAGCTGTGGGTCAGGTGGAAGCAGGAACCAATCATATCTTGTGGACGCTGAGAATCGGCCAAATCAATAGCCAAAAATACTATGTTATTCGGGATATTCCACTCTTTTTAAGAGTTGTTGAGAAGAGAAAAACTTATATGATTGGAAAGACCTATGAGGAATCCTTGTCTTGGGAATCCTTTGATGAGGCCAGCCAAGAACTTCTGACTTTCTTGCGGGGACTGATGGAGGAAGGAAAGGCTCCAGACCTCTTTTTCCAAAATCAAGGTCGGCACCTCTTTTTCCCTCTGACTTTTTTTGAGCAAGGGGTGAATTTGCTGATGACCTTACCCCATTTTCAATTTGATCACCAAGTGGATAACTACCAAACCCTGCTTTTTCGGGATTTGCATGCGGATGCCAATCTCTTTGCCTTTACAGTAACGGAATACTCGGATTATTTTGAAATGGAAATCAGTGAGAGTCATAGGGTCAATGCCTTTTATCAGGGAGCTGTGCTTTTCCATAAAGGACAGGTTTATTTTCTAACAGACCAGCAGATGCGTCTTCTCAAGGAAATTAAGGCGCTGCCTTTGGATCAACATGGGAAAAAACACCTGCAATTTGATAGCAGTGACCGAGATAAGTTGGCTTCCTGTCTAACTCTTTTTAGCCAGATGGGCGCCGTTTCAGCTCCGGAACGGTTACAAATCAAATCTTTTTCTCCAACGTTTTACTTTGACAGGGAAGAGGATAATCGGATTCGTCTGGAAATCCGGTTTGATTATGGGGATAGACAGGTATCTAGCCGACAAGAGCTAGAAGAATTGCCTTTTTCGAGTGATGCTGACTTAGAAGAAAGAATTTTCCAAGTCTGTTTGGCTGCAGGTTTTGAAGCCGATTTTCAATCTTGGCGTCAGGCCTTAAAAGCAGAGTCTGTCTATCATTTCTTCCATGACATCATTCCTGTCTTTGAAAAACTCGGGAATGTTGATCTATCAGACAAGTTAGAAGAACTTTATAACCTAGCGAGCCCTCAAGTGCAGATTGCTTCCAAGGGAGGTCTCTTGGAAATCCAGTTTGATTTTCAAGATATTGCCCAAGAGGAAATTGACCAAGCCATGCAGGCCTTGGTTGACAATCAGGATTTTTACATTGATTCGTCCAACCAAGTCTACTTTTTCGACGAAGAAACCAAGAAAATTCGCCAAAATCTACAGGAACTGGGGCAATTTGAACTAAAAGATGGCTCCTTACAGGCTCGGAAATCCTTGGCCTACAGTTTAGCCCATCTCTTTGAAGGGCGAGACCGTGTTTCTTTTTCACAAGAATTTCAGAATTTGGCCCACGATTTGACGCATCCAGAGGACTTCCCTCGACAAGCAACTCGGGTTCAGGCTGATTTGCGAGATTATCAGGAAAAGGGAATCGGCTGGTTGCAAATGCTCCATCATTATGGTTTTGGTGGGATTTTGGCTGA
>CABTAV010000065.1:0-9394 GCA_902482895.1 uncultured Streptococcus sp.
GGTTTTCTCAAGGCAAACAAATCGGCACCTTCCTGCGTGTCATCAAAAACAAAGGATGTTGTTTGATAAATCGGCACTGCACGAGACTTGGTAGCTGGATCCACAACTTGCCCAGCATGCAATTGCAAAGTTTCAAATTTAAAATCACGAGTCATAAAACGACCTCCAAATAGTTTGATTAAGGATATTGTAGCACCTTAAGTTATAGTTTACAAATATCAGTTTTCTATATTTTGATATAAGAAATAGCTATTACCCTATTTTAAAGATGAAAAAAGCACGACTCAATCGTGCTCATTTTCTTAATCTACATAAGTATCTTCATTTTTATTGAGGAAGGCATATGGAAGACCAACCAAGAGACCACCACCGATCAAGTTCCCAATGAAGGTTACACCCCAGTGACGAAGCATATTCCCAACACCGAAGTTAGCAATTGAATCAGCAGCAACACTGAATTTTACAATCGCAAAAGAAGCAAAGTTCGCAGCAATGTGCTCGTTTGTTAAGAATACAAACATGTAAATCGCTGACAACACAAGCCAAAGTTTGGCACTACCATCTTTGACCAAAACAAATGAAAGAATCGCAATATTTACGAAAATATTTGCCAAAATCGCCTCAAGCAAGATTAATTCATTTGAGCGGCCTAACTTCATCTCAACAACACCTGAGATGAAACTATCGTGAGTCAGATGTGCATAGGCTGCTGAATGAGCAAAGCCCCACCCTGCTATTAAGGCTCCGATAAGGTTGAACAAGGTACAGTAAAGTAAAATCTCAGCTGTTTTTCTCCAAGAGATTTTTTTCAAGAAACTACCAGCAGTCAAGAACATCATGTTTGATGTTACCAACTCGGCATTTAAGAAAACAATGTAGGCCAATCCCCAAGCAAAGACAAATGGGAAAAGGAAGCGTCCACTACCTGGTGCAATTTTATTAATCAAGTCAGCCCCAACTGCACCAGCAGCTGTACTGAAGGTTAAAAATACACCTGCAAACATCGAACGAATCGCATACTTAAATTTGCTTTGACTATAAAGACTTTCCTTCTTCTTGCAAGCAAATTCAATCTTTGAGATAAATTCTGAAGAAACCATAATAAACTCCTAAAATTTTTATTTGTGATAATTATAACATAAAATCGATATAATGAAAAGCCTTTCCTAATTGCATTTTTAATAAATTTATAAATCTAGCAATCGTTTACATTGTTTTAATAATAAGCTTTTATAAGTTTTAGTTATCAGAATATTGAGGTTACATGGAATAACTTTTATTCTATTTAATATATTTTTTTGTTACAATTTACAAAACGATTTTCTCTGCAAGCCTATTTTGTAAAAGAAAAAGAGAGAATCGTTCTGATTCTCCCTGATACACTGACTCTTCTTAATCAACATATGTATCTTCATTCTTATTTAGAAAGGCATACGGTAAACCAATCAGAAGACCTCCACCTATAAAGTTAGCAATAAAGGTTACACCCCAATGTCGAAGGATATTTGGAAGATCAAAGTGAGGTACTTGATTAGCAATCATGCTGAATTTCATAATACTAAAGGAAGCAAAATTGGCAGCAATGTGCTCATTGGACAAGAAAACAAACATGGAAATAGCTGATAAAATGATCCATAGTTTGGCAATACCATCTTTGACTAGTATAGATGAAAGAATGGCAATATTTACAAATACATTGGCAAGAATTCCCTCAAGCAGGACTAAATCACTTGGACGCGCCAATTTCTTGGCTACGAGCTTAGGAAGGAAACTATCATGGGTCAAATGCGAAAAGGCTGACGAGTTGGCAAAGGCCCATCCAGCCACCAAAGCACCAATGAGATTAAACAAAGTACAATAGAGTAAAATAATCATTGCCTTTTTCCAATCAATCTTTTTCAAGAACACTCCAGCTGTTAAGTACATCATATTGGAAGTTATCAATTCCGCATTTAGAAAGACGATATAGGCCAGCCCCCAAGCGAAAACAAATGGGAAAAGGAAATAGCCACTATTTGGAACAATATTATTTAATAAATCCGCACCAATAGCCCCAGCAGCTGTACTAAAAGTTAACAAAGCACCTGCAAACATGGAACGAATAGCATACTTGAACTTACTTTGATTGAAAAGACTTTCTTTCTTGTGGCAATAATAATCAATCTTCGAAATAAACTCTGACGAACTCATAAACGTCTCCTATTTTTTTATATTTAGTATTATAACAAAAAATATTAAAATAGGTAATTGTTTTTGAAAAATGCTAGTATTTGTATTGATTTATCATTACTTAACATGCTTATAAAGCAATATAAAAAGAACCAGTAAAATAAAATGTTTACTGATTCTTTAACTATTAATAGCGTTGTTTATATGGTTGATTGAAAGCTGTTAGAATTTCTTCAGGGGTTTGTGAATAATCTTTTTCTTCTTTTAAGTCACCTTTAACGATAATCCGTTCTGTCGCATCATAGTCAACACAGGTTACAAGTGTGATTTCATCAACACCATTACGGTCATCAATCTCGTCAACTCGATCTGGAGTCACATGCTTCACTTCACGGATTTCATAGGTATAAACTTTATCCTTATCAGTTAGATAAATCTTCATCCCATTTTTAGCGCGTGATAATGGAGAAAAGAGCATTTGGCTGGCGTTTTCCGCTGTGAAGATGTGATGGCTCGCAAGCGAATAGTTTCCTTTCCCCATCACTTGATCACGCTTCATTGTCCCCGCACCATAGAAGAGATTAACATTATCCAGTCCCTTAAAAATAGGCAAGTTAATTTCTACTTCAGGAACAGCGATTCCACCGATAACTGGCAATTTTTGCGAATCCCATTGTGAGGATAAGACAGCTTCTGACGAGATGGCTTTTACAGAGTCAAAATCAAAATTGCCTTCTGTATCTTGATTCTCTTCCAATTTTTCTTTTGATACTTGGCTAACTTGATACTTGTTAGTATTCCAAACCATGAACATATCACGAATTTTTGAATTAAAGATTAATGCCAGTGACAAGAGGATTAAGAATCCTGCCAAGACATTGATTAGTAAATTTTTACGATTTGTTTTCTTTTTGTTCTTTTTATGAGACATTATGCTTCACCTTCTGTTTCGTTTTCTGTCCCAACTTCTTCTTTTTCTGCTGCTTCAACCGTAGTAAAGGTTACAATTTTAGCATCTTGGTCTAGGCGCATCACTTTAACTCCCATAGTTGAACGACCTGTTTGTGAAATATTGTCAACGTTGGTTCGGATCATGACACCTGTATCAGTGATAATCATCAAATCTTCATCACCTTTAACGGTCATAAGACCAGCAAGAGAACCGTTCTTTTCTGTAATCTTAGCGGTTTGCATCCCTTTACCACCACGGCCTTTAGTTGGATATTCGGTCGCAACTGTGCGTTTACCAAATCCTTTTTCTGTGATGATAAGAACCTCATCCTGGTCTGTTATCACACTAGCACCAACAACTGTGTCTCCGTCACGAAGGTTAACGCCTTTCACACCAGTAGCGATACGACTCATGCCGCGAACGACTGATTGCTTAAAGCGAACTGCATAACCAAACTTGGTACCAATGATAATATCCGTATCTTCTTCCGTCAACAAGACATTAATCAACTCATCTTCATCTTTGAGGTTCAGTGCTTTAAGTCCATTCTGACGAATATTAGCGAATTCCTTAACGCTGGTTCTCTTCACGATACCATGACGGGTTGTGAAGAAGAGATAGGCGTCATCACTGCGTTCAGATTCAACATTGATGATGGTCTGAATACTTTCACCTTCATCCAATTTCAAAAGATTGACTATTGGTAATCCCTTGGCAGTACGTCCATACTCAGGAATTTCATAGCCTTTCAGGCGATAGACACGACCTTTATTTGTGAAGAAGAGCAGATGATCATGGGTGCTAGTTGACACTAACTCACGAACAAAATCATCATCCTTAACACCTGTACCTTGAACACCACGACCACCACGTTTTTGAGCGGTAAATTCAGCTTGGTCCAGACGTTTGATGTATCCCTTGTTAGACAGTGTAATTAAGACATCCGTTTCTTCAATCAAGTCCTCATCTTCAAGACTCAATACTTCCCCAACCATCAATTCAGTACGACGTTGGTCGCCAAACTTACGCTTGACTTCATCTAATTCATCTTTAATGATTTGAGAAACACGTTCGGGCTTAGCAAGAATATCTGCTAAATCCGCAATCAAAGCCAAGAGGTCATCATATTCAGACTGAATCTTATCGCGTTCCAAACCTGTCAAACGACGAAGACGCATATCAAGGATAGCCTGACTTTGACGTTCAGAAAGCTTAAACTTACTCATCAACTCAGCTTGTGCTTCCGCATCTGTTTCACTAGCACGGATGATACGAATCACTTCATCGATATGGTCTAGTGCGATCAAGAGACCTTCTAAGATATGAGCACGCGCTTCCGCTTTTTCCTTATCAAAACGTGTACGACGAACAACCACTTCTTTTTGGTGCTCGATATAAGCATCCAAAATCTGACGAAGAGACAAAATCTTCGGTACCCCATTTTGAATCGCCAACATATTAAAACCAAAGTTGGTTTGCATCTGGGTCATCTTGAAGAGATTGTTGAGGATAACATTGGCTGAGGCATCGCGCTTAACTTCGATAACAAATCGAACACCTTCACGGTTTGACTCATCACGTACCGCTGTTATGCCCTCAATGCGTTTTTCCTGAACCAAACGAACAATATGCTCATGCACCTTTGTTTTATTGACCATATAAGGAAATTCTGTTACAACGATACGCTCACGGCCAGTCTTAGTTTCTTCAATTTCAGTACGAGAACGAAGGACAATGGAACCTTTACCTGTTTCATAAGCCTTATGAATACCAGATTTTCCCATGACAAGGGCACCTGTTGGGAAATCTGGACCAGGTAAGACTTCCATCAAGTCCTTGGTAGTCACTTCAGGATTGTCCATGACCAACTTCACTGCATCAATGGTTTCTCCCAAGTTGTGAGGGGGAATATTGGTCGCCATCCCAACGGCAATACCAGTTGCTCCATTGACCAAAAGGTTTGGAAAACGAGCTGGCAAGACCAAGGGTTCACGTTCATTTGCATCATAGTTATCAACAAAATCAACTGTATTTTTATTGATATCACGAAGCATTTCCAGAGCAATCTTGCTCATGCGTGCCTCAGTATAACGCTGGGCGGCAGCACCGTCCCCATCCATAGAACCAAAGTTCCCATGCCCGTCTACAAGCATGTAACGGTAGCTCCACCATTGAGCCATACGAACCATGGCTTCATAGATAGAGGAATCTCCGTGTGGGTGGTATTTACCCATGACATCCCCTGTAATACGAGCAGATTTTTTATGAGGTTTGTCTGGGGTAACACCTAATTCATTCATTCCGTAGAGAATCCGACGGTGGACGGGTTTCAAGCCATCTCGAACATCAGGAAGAGCCCGCGCTACGATAACACTCATGGCGTAGTCGATAAAGCTGGTCTTCATCTCCTTTGTCAGATTGACATTCACTAAATTTCTATCCTGCATTAATAAATGCCTCATTTCACTATTAGTAATTAACTATATTATACCACAATGTCTGCCATATTTCAGGTATCTAGAACTACTAAAACGTTTACATCAAGAACTGCAAAGCATATCCGTGACAAAGCTTTTTAAAAGTGATAAAATTAAAATAACTGGGGAAATCCCTGAATAAAATTAAGGAGATGTTTAGAATAATGACTTCAACTAAACAACACAAAAAAGTTATCCTTGTCGGTGATGGTGCTGTAGGTTCATCTTACGCATTTGCTCTTGTTACTCAAGGAATCGCACAAGAACTTGGTATTATTGAAATTCCTCAATTGTTTGAAAAAGCAGTTGGTGACGCTGAAGACCTTAGCCACGCCCTTGCATTTACTTCACCAAAGAAAATCTACGCTGCTAAATATGAAGACTGTGCGGATGCTGATCTTGTTGTTATCACAGCTGGTGCTCCTCAAAAACCAGGTGAAACTCGTCTTGACCTTGTAGGTAAAAACCTTGCTATCAACAAATCAATCGTTGAACAAGTTGTTGCTTCAGGTTTCGATGGTATCTTCCTTGTAGCAGCTAACCCAGTTGACGTCTTAACTTACTCAACTTGGAAATTCTCTGGATTCCCTAAAGAACGTGTTATCGGTTCAGGTACTTCACTTGACTCAGCTCGTTTCCGTCAAGCACTTGCTGAAAAAATCGGTGTTGATGCTCGTTCAGTCCATGCCTACATCATGGGTGAACACGGTGACTCTGAGTTTGCTGTTTGGTCTCACGCTAACGTTGCAGGTGTTAAATTGGAACAATGGCTACAAGCTAACCGTGACTTAGATGAAGCTGACCTTGTAGAACTTTTCATCTCAGTTCGTGACGCTGCTTACTCAATCATCAACAAAAAAGGAGCTACATACTACGGTATCGCTGTAGCCCTTGCTCGTATCACAAAAGCAATCCTTGATGATGAAAATGCAGTACTTCCACTTTCTGTATTCCAAGAAGGTCAATATGGTGTTGAGAACGTCTTTATCGGTCAACCAGCTATCGTTGGTGCACACGGTATCGTTCGTCCAGTAAATATCCCATTGAACGACGCAGAAACTCAAAAAATGCAAGCATCTGCAAAAGAATTGCAAGCTATCATTGATGAAGCATGGAAAAATCCTGAATTCCAAGCAGCTTCAAAAAACTAATTTAGCTATAGACAACTCCTTGAATCATCAGGGAGTTGTTTTTTCTGTATTTAAACTTAATATCTGTTTTACATTTGCTTCTACAAGACAGCATAGCTTGTGTAAGCCATAAAAACATTAAAACAACAACTGTAATCTACACTCACATTACAAATGACATGAAACAAACACTGATTAATTCACTTGATACTATCTCATTAAATCGAAAGTAAAAAGTTTTGCCCCCTTTTTGTCTCCTGACACAAAAAAGAGCCCATCATACAGGCTAGAAAGCTTGATATGATAGGCTTTTTCTTATTTTAATTAGCGTACTGTGCGGATACGCATTGTGTTTGTACGAACAGCTTCTCCAACTGGTACACCAGCTACGATAACGATATCGTCACCTGATTGTACAAGACCTGCTTCAACTGCTTTACGTTCAGCAATTTCGAACATATCATCAGTTGAAGATGGAGCATCTGTCAACATTGGGATAACACCCCAGTTCAACATCAATCCACGTTCTGTCAATTCGTCAAATGTCAACGCCAAGATGTCAGCATTTGGACGGTATTTAGAGATCAAACGTGCAGTGTGTCCAGTCTTAGTAAGTGTTACAACCAATTTAATGTCCATTGAGTTAGTAGCATCTTTAACAGCTGAAGCCATTACTTCTGTCTTAGAGTTACGTTCAAATGAATCTGAGTTCAAACGACCGTATTCGTTAAGAAGAGTTTGAGCGTTCTTGTCGATTGTAGCCATTGTAGTTACTGACTCAAGTGGGTATTTACCGTTTGCAGACTCACCTGAAAGCATTGTAGCGTCAGTTCCATCGATAACAGCGTTAAATACGTCTGATACTTCTGAACGAGTTGCACGTGGTTTTTCAGTCATTGTTTCAAGCATGTTTGTTGCAGTGATAACAACTTTACCAGCAGCATTCACTTTAGTGATGATCATTTTTTGGTAAACTGGAACCATTTCGAATGGTACTTCGATACCCATGTCACCACGAGCAATCATGATACCATCAGCAGCTTCGATGATTTCATCCAAGTTATCGATACCTTGTTGGTTTTCGATTTTAGCGAACAATTGAACATGTCCATTTCCAGTTTCTTCACAGATTGCACGAACTTCGTTAACGTCTTTAGCAGTACGTACGAATGAAATCGCGATGAAGTTGATACCTTGTTCAAGACCGAAGCGAATGTCATCGTTATCACGATCAGCAAGAGCTGGGAAAGGAATTTTAGTGTTAGGGATGTTAACACCTTTTTGTTTAGCAATTACGCCATCGTTTTCAACTTCAACTTCAAATTCACGAGTTGCATCATCTTTAGCAACCACACGAAGACCAAGTTTACCATCGTCAACCAAAACTTGACGACCAACTTCAACATCATCATAGATATCAAGAGCACCAGCAACGTTCAATGCAATCACATCACGAGTTGATTTGATTCCCTGTTTAGTTGCAACACGGATTTTCTCACCAGTTTTGTATGAATACTCTTTAGCTTCACCTTCGAACAATTCTGTACGGATTTCTGGTCCTTTTGTATCAAGAAGGAAACCAACTTTTTTACCTGCAAGTTTTTCTGCAAGTTTAACAGTTGCCATACGCTCACCTTGTTCTTGGTGGTCACCGTGTGAGAAGTTGAAACGGAATGTGTTAGCACCAGCTTCAATCAATTTGGCAATGTTTTTAGCTGAAGCTTCAACATCAAGTTTTTCACCCCAGTATCCGTCATCACCAAATTTTTTACCACCACGGATTTCTACCGCAGGTCCCAAAGTTGCAACGATTTTTACACGTTTATTCATGATTTTTGTGACTCCTTTATATATATGACCTTTTTGGTCTTATTAACTAAATTATAAATTATGACAAGCTCTTATTCAAGCTAGATAGTTCAAGATCAGCTTTGTGTGGGTTATTTACCACAATCTTACCATCTGCAGTCAAGCTGAACAATGCTCCTTCTTCTGCAGTTCCAAGAATTGGGTTTTCAACCATTTTCTCGTTACGGATACCAACCGCAACACCACCGATACCTTCTTTAAGAAGTTTAACGGCATGAGCACCCATACGTGATGCTAAAACACGGTCACGCGCAGTTGGAGAACCACCACGTTGAATATGTCCAAGTTCTGTCACACGAAGGTCGCTTGTATCTCCAGCTTCTTTAAGTTTTTGACCAAATTCAGCCGCAGACATCACACCTTCAGCCAAGACGATGATATTGTGTTTTTTACCACACTCATAACCAGCTTTGATGCTTGCTACGATATCTTCCATCTTGAAGCCTTCTTCAGGGATGATGATTTCATCAGCACCAGTTGCGATACCTGCCCAAAGAGCGATATCACCTGCGTTACGTCCCATAACTTCGATAACAAAGGTACGACGGTGACTTGATGACGTATCACGAATCTTATCGATAGCGTCCATAGCAGTCGTAACCGCTGTGTCAAAACCGATTGTAAAGTCAGTACCAACGATATCGTTATCGATTGTACCTGGAAGACCGATAGCTGGGAAGCCATGTTCAGTCAAACGCATAGCACCGTGGTAAGATCCGTCACCACCGATAACAACTACACCTTCAATCCCGTGTTTTTTCAATTGCTCAATCCCTTTAAGTTGCCCTTCAAGTTGA
>CABTAV010000066.1:0-9309 GCA_902482895.1 uncultured Streptococcus sp.
ATCCGCCATAGCTCAGTTGGTAGTAGCGCATGACTGTTAATCATGATGTCGTAGGTTCGAGTCCTACTGGCGGAGTAGTTAAGAAAAAGAGGTTTAGGCCTCTTTTTTATGTAATTAATAATCTATTTAGTGTTATTTGGTGTGAGATATTTTTTGCTGAGTAAAGTTTCAGAGCCCTCCGTTTTCGAGCAGGGAGATCTTTTTAGGACTTTAATCGAGGGTATCGAAGAGGCTAAACGTGGCGGACTGTAAATACGCTCCTTCGAGGGATTCGAATCCTTCCGCTTCCATTATCTTAGTTTTTGAAATTTAGGTAGTAAATTTATTCCTATTCTGTCAATTTTTCCTATTTGTTATCTTTTTGAGGTTGGTATTTGAGCAATTCAGGAATTGTTACTAACTTTTTATAATTTTTTGTTAGAATAAGTTCATAAATAGAAAAAAGGAGTGTATGCTTATGCTACAAAGTATTTATGATCAGATGACTGATTTCTATGACAGTATCGAAGAAGAGTATGCTACTTTCTTTGATAATAATTGGGAATGGGAACATTTTCATTTTAAATTTTTGATTTATTATTTAGTTCGATATAGCATTGGGTGTCGTAGGGATTTTATCGTTTACCATTATCGTGTTGCTTATCGTTTGTATCTTGAAAAGATGATAATGAATCGAGGTTTTATTTCTTGTTGAGACAGCACGAGTGAATTCCCGAACGAATTTACTCTTTTACGGAACAATTATGATAAATAGCTGTAAATTTTTCTATAATATTTTTTAATAGTTGGAAATAGCAAATCTTTCTATTGTTTCTTCTTGATAAAAAGGCGATTTTTTCTTATAATAAATTGTAAGATATAATTGCGGGTGAGATTCCTGCCATGTATGTGAGAAAGGAAGAGCCTGAGGGCTCAGACAAGATTATGACTTCAGTTGTTGTTGTAGGTACCCAGTGGGGTGATGAAGGTAAAGGGAAGATTACAGACTTCCTTTCAGCGAATGCAGAAGTGATTGCACGTTACCAAGGTGGTGATAATGCTGGTCACACGATTGTTATTGATGGTAAAAAGTTTAAATTGCACTTGATTCCCTCTGGGATTTTCTTCCCTGAAAAAATCTCTGTCATTGGGAATGGTATGGTTGTAAATCCTAAATCTCTTGTAAAAGAGTTGAGCTATCTTCATGAGGAAGGTGTGACAACGGATAACTTGCGTATTTCTGATCGTGCGCATGTTATTTTGCCTTATCATATCGAGTTGGATCGTTTGCAAGAAGAAGCTAAAGGTGACAATAAGATTGGTACTACAATTAAGGGAATTGGTCCAGCTTATATGGACAAGGCTGCTCGTGTGGGAATTCGTATCGCAGATCTTTTGGATAAAGATATTTTCCGTGAGCGTTTAGAACGTAACCTTGCTGAAAAGAATCGTCTTTTTGAAAAATTGTATGATAGTAAAGCGATTGCTTTCGATGATATTTTTGAAGAATATTACGAATATGGTCAACAAATCAAGAAATATGTGACCGATACATCTGTTATCTTGAACGATGCGCTTGATAATGGTAAACGTGTGCTTTTTGAAGGTGCACAAGGTGTTATGCTAGATATCGACCAAGGTACCTATCCATTTGTTACGTCATCAAACCCTGTAGCTGGTGGTGTTACGATTGGTTCAGGTGTCGGGCCAAGCAAGATTGACAAGGTTGTAGGTGTATGTAAAGCTTATACGAGTCGTGTAGGAGACGGTCCTTTCCCAACTGAGTTGTTTGATGAAGTAGGAGAACGTATCCGTGAAGTAGGTCATGAATATGGTACAACAACTGGTCGTCCACGTCGTGTGGGTTGGTTTGATTCAGTTGTAATGCGTCATAGCCGTCGTGTTTCTGGTATTACTAATCTTTCATTGAACTCTATCGATGTTTTGAGTGGTTTAGATACAGTGAAAATATGTGTGGCATATGATCTTGATGGTCAACGTATTGACTACTATCCAGCTAGTCTTGAGCAATTGAAACGTTGCAAGCCTATCTATGAAGAGTTGCCAGGTTGGTCAGAAGATATTACTGGAGTTCGTAATTTGGAAGATCTTCCTGAGAATGCGCGTAACTACGTTCGTCGTGTGAGTGAATTGGTTGGCGTTCGTATTTCTACTTTCTCAGTAGGTCCTGGTCGTGAACAAACAAATATTTTAGAAAGTGTTTGGTCCTAAGAGATTTTTAAGATTTGTTTAAGATAGTTCGGGTATACTATAAACAGTTACAAGAAGACCTCCTAACTTGTTGTAACAAATATCCTAAACTTTTCTTTTTCATAATAATCTCCCTATAAAGTCACCGCATTCGGTGGCTTTTTTTGTGTTGGGATTCATGATATAATAATAAAATCGATAAGTAGGAAAAGAGAAAAGAGATGAATTATACAGTTGAAGAAAAAGAAGTTTTTATGAGGGAGGCTTTGAGAGAGGCTGAGATTGCTCTTGAACACGATGAAATTCCAATTGGTTGTGTGATTGTCAAAGATAGGGAAATCATTGGTCGTGGGCATAATGCGCGTGAGGAACTGCAGCGAGCGGTTATGCATGCGGAGATTATGGCTATAGAGAATGCGAACCTGAGTGAGGAGAGTTGGCGCTTGCTGGATTGCACGCTTTTTGTGACCATTGAGCCGTGTGTCATGTGTAGTGGGGCGATTGGACTTGCCCGTATTCCAAACGTGGTCTATGGGGCTAAAAACCAGAAATTTGGCGCTGCTGGGAGTTTGTACGATATCTTGACAGATGAGCGTCTCAATCATCGTGTGGAGGTTGAAACGGGAATTTTGGAAGATGAATGCGCAGCTATTATGCAGGACTTTTTTAGAAATAGACGGAAAAAATAATTTTTCTTTTAAAATGAATAGGAATGTGATATAATAAATAGTGGAGCAACAGTTCTGCGTGAAGCGGGTCAGGGGAGGAATCCAGCAGCCCTAAGCGATTTGAATTGTGTGCTCTTTTTTCGTACATTTAAAAAGCCCTTTAATATCAACGCTTTAAGGGCTTTTGTTTGTCTTATATGATAAAAAGGGGCAGGAGAGGGGCATAATTTATAGTTTTATCTTTTCTAACTTACTAGATATGTCTGATACCATTTTTTGAGTGACATGGGAATAAATCTCTAGTGTGGTCTTTGAGTCACTATGTCCTACTCTATCCATGATGGCAGTCAAGGGAATGCCAAGCTCAGCAAGTAGGGATATATGAGAATGTCTAAATGTATGTGTAGTTATGTTTTTTTCTATGCCGATTTTTTGACCATGTCTTTTCAATGCACAAATAACCCTGGCATTTGTTATTGGTTCTCCTAGAGTATTGATGAAAATAAAATCTGTATCAAATCCATTTGTCGCATTCTCTATTATTTGCTCTTTGATAATATCTAACACTTTTTGAGGTGCTGTTATAACCCTATCGGACTTGATTGTCTTTGGTGTAGTTCTCTCTTTTTGTCTGAAATCATATGTATGCTTGATGTGAATAGTCTTTTTAGAAAAATCTATATCTTCCTTGTAGTTTAAGGCTGCCAGTTCTCCATACCTCATGCCAGTAAGAAAAAGAACTTTAGCTATTCGGATATACTTTGTAATTCGATAATCACATAGGGCCTCGTCTTTTAAATTTTGGATGAATAACTTAAACTCTTTTTGGTCTAAGTATTTTGTATTTTTCTTCCTGAGTTCGTCGGATGTAATTACTTTTCTAGGCGTTTCAACAAATAGCATTTCATTTGTATCAATATAATTCATTCTGATAGCGAATTTCATTATCTGATTGAGCTTGAACTTGATTTTAGAAACATAGTTATGAGATCTCCCATCTTGTAATAGTTGATCTATTACTTTTTGTAATAAACGCCTATCAATATTTCTAACTAAGTAGTCGCCCTCTATCTGCTTTAAAATCTCTTTTTTTACATTTTTTGAAGCATAGACTGTTGAATTTTTAACACCGTGTTTCCAATTCTCCTCGAATTCCTCATATAGTTTTTCAAAAGTTATATCAGAAACAAAATGTTTTTTTTCTCCTAACTTTTGTTTTATCTTTTCCTGCAGTAAGATAGCAGCTTGATTTCTTGCCTGGGGTGTTTTCTTCTCCATCGTTACTGAAACTTTTTTTAATTTCTCAGTATATGGATCTTTGTATCGCTCAAAAAATTTATATTTGCCGTTTGGCAATTCTTCCATCCACATTGATTTTAACCTCACTTTTTGGTAAAATGAGTATAAGAAAATGCCCTTTTTAATGGTTTTTCTTATACATGATATCCTCACACTCTCCTTGGCCAAAATTTGAGTGTGGGGATTTTTTTATGAATTATGGACGATAACATCCAAGGCTCCCATGATTCGTTGAGCGTTCTCGACGGCTTCCTTATATTCTTTTGATGTGTTCTTTACCGGCTTTCTAATCAAGTCAATAAATACGACTGGTTTGGTGAAGTCATTTGAGGTTACACGGACTGTCATGTTTAAAATTTTAGAGGTTGATTTTCTTTTTGCAACAATACCGCCTGCAACAGCACCAATTGCACCAAACATAGCGCCTGCAATCAATGCTTGGCCAACTCCTCCAGAAACAACCGTTTGATTATTGATAATCAATTCATAGGATACTAAATCCTCAAACGAATACCAATCTGTGTCATTCTTATCTTTCTTGACCAAGGATGGTATCAAAGACAATCCCATCGTCCCCATGGCAAGACCTACTTTCGCTGTTCCTTTAATTGCCCCTCCGACCAATCCAGAAGAGCCTTTTGCTTTTTGAGCTCCATGAATACGATAGGTACGATTATATCTATCAATCTCAAGTGGTCCGACTTTGTCCGTTTTTCTGCTTCGTGGAGCAGGAGATGGAGAAGCCGTTTTATTGACTGGCTGAGCTTGTTCGGTTGGTTCTTGGTTAGCAATAGAATAACCGCAGTTAGGACAAAATTTGTACCCCTCTACTGGATTGCCACATTCGGGACAGAATTTCATAATAACCTCCAAAATAATAACTATTTAAAAATCTTTATACTCTTTTTTTACCCATAGCCGACGAGGTTAGGTTTTTTTATTTTTCTCAATACCTCGCCACAATGCACCAGCTATCACATCTGCTTTTAACATTACACGTCAATATCATAATATTGTTGTAAGATATTGTTCCCTTGTTTGTATTTTGTAACGAGGTCAATAGCTACTCGTCGTTGCTGTTGATCGTCCAATAAATGTTCATCATAGCTCAATATCCGATAATGAACAAAATCAACTAATCGATTAAAAAGAGCGTTATCACTGATTGTATTTGCTTGTTTAATTTGCTCGTACGTGTGCTTGTTTTTGAGGTGCCAGACCATGCGCTCGTTATTTATGTAAAAGAGAGAGGCCATGGTGTTAGCTTCTATCTCTAGCGGATTGCTCTGATAGTTGTTAGCGCAAGCGAGGGCGACCTCATCAGAATGACCTGTGCTAAAATGGGCTGCGATGTGGGCTAATTCATGCAAAATGGTAAAGATAACCCGTCTTTTGATATGTGTTTGATTGATATAAACAAGGTACTTTTCTTTTTCTTTGCTATAAATGGTAAAGCCGTCATTGTGCTTACAGATGATATCATCCAAGTAAGTGACATCTGGATTATTGACAAGTCCTCGATATTTAATGTGCTCAGAACCAAGTAGACCGGCTGAAGGGAGCATAGGAAACGGATCCTTTTCAAAGAAGATAAAATGAAGGTTGTAAGTCTGTTCAAAGTAACGGATGATGTGCTGAAAAGTAACTTGTTCAAGTGGAATATTATTCTGTCGAGACACTGTTTCGATCACCGGGACAGCGTAATCCCAGTGTTGGATGTACTGTCTACGTGAAATAATTTCTCTAGCCATAATTACCTCCACTTACTGTCATCGTCCATCAGGGTTTTAGCAGTTACCATCAAGCTTTCAATCGCCTTGTTAAAACGAGCCTTTTCTTCCTCGGTCATGTTCTGGGTCTGATTTCTGAACGCTGCAACAAGTTCAGTTTCAGCTGGACCAAGATTTGAATTTGCCTTGTCATCGCTTGCTATTGCAGGATTATCCGTACGTCCGAGCAGGTAGTCGGTGGACACGTTGAAGTAGTCGGCGATTTCTTGTAATCTTTCAGCATTTGGTTTTTTACTTTTCATGCTATAGATTGTATTTCTGCTATATCCAAGTGTTTCTTCGAGGGAATTTATAGAAATTCCTCGTTTTTGGCAGAGTTCTTTAATTTTTTCAAACAAAGAAAACATTGATTTATCAGCCTTTCTAAGACATGACAAAAAATATTTAAACTTTTGTGTGTAAAGTTGTTGACAAAACACAATCAATAGTTTACAATAGTTTTTGTAAGTAAGTTACAACTAAAAAAACAACTAAGAAATAAATTATAAAAAATGTTTTGGCGAACGGTATTTATAGTTTTACTAGTGCTTTTTCTTATGCCTTTATTCTAAACAATAGATTGTAAAAAGTCAAGCAATAACACAAAAAATAGTTAAATTTTTAGTTGTTTCTTATTTACAAATAAGTAAATAGGAGGAACGTATATGCCAGATATTGCAAACGGTCGCGAAAGAGTTAATGCTTTCTTGAAAGAGAAAGGCATTAAAAAAGCAACTCTAGCAGTAGCTTATGGCTTTAAGCGACAGGAAGTGACAAACATTCTAAGTGGAACGACAAAAGGTCCACGAGCGAACAGTTTTATTCTTCAGGTTATTGAAGATTATGGGATTGAGTAGCACAAAAAAACACCTAACAGAAGTCAGGCGCTAATCAAAATAACTAACTGAATTATAACACGAAAGGAGCAAAAATGGAAGCAGTTGAAATTGTAAGAATTAAAGATGTGATCATCGAAAAAGTCTCTGCTAACGATGAAGAATTAGAACACATCTTTGGATGCTCAAAGCGACAAGCGGGAGACATGAGACGCGAGATGAAGAAACTACCTAGCCAACAGAAGCATCTTAGGAATGATGGGCAACTTGTAACTATTAAAGGTTTTGACGAATATCTGCAATATCGTGGGACTAAAGCTTGGGAAAAAGAAATGGTGAAAAGCAAGAAAATGAGGTCAGTCGGATGAACCTACTAGCAAGAATTAAAAACTACTTTTCGGAAGAGGTTGAAGAAACCAATCTCGACTGGAAAGAGGTCGCTCTGGACCTCAATCAATCACTGATTGAATCACAGGAAAAACTTCAAAATGCCAATCAGCGTATTGCTGATCTTGAAAAAATTGTAGCAATCTACAAAGAAAAGGAGAATGTAAAATGATGGAATACATTTATCTGGTAACAATCATCGGAATTGTCCTGTGGTCGCTAGTAAATAAACTAGATGACCACGCTGAAATGAAACAAAAAGAGCGTCAGCGAATAGCTAACAATGTCGCACGGATGAACCTGAGAAATTCAGATAAGCAATTTACTTATGACGTACAACCGCCTGTGGGACTCGCAAAAGGTGTAGAAGAAGGAGTTTAAAATGGTAACAATCAATAAACTAGAAATCGAAAACGTCAAGCGCGTTAAAGCGGTCAAATTAGAGCCGTCAGCGACTGGCTTGACAATCGTGGGTGGAAATAACAACCAGGGGAAAACAAGCGTGCTGGACGCGATTGCTTGGGCGTTGGGTGGCAACAAGTACAAACCTAGCCAAGCTCAGAGAGAAGGCAGTACAATCCCGCCTAGCCTAAAAATCACGCTATCAAACGGTCTAATTGTGGAGCGTAGCGGAAAGAACAGCACTCTCAAGGTCATCGATCCAAGCGGTAATAAAGCAGGACAAAACTTGTTGGATAGCTTCGTGGAAGAACTAGCTATCAATTTGCCAAAATTCATGGAGCAGACTAGCAAAGAAAAAGCTAAGACATTGCTGCAAATCATCGGAGTTGGTCCGCAATTGGCTGAACTGGAAATGCAGGAGAAAGCCAAATATGATGAACGTCACACAATCGGTGTGATTGCTGACCAAAAGGAGAAGTTCGCTAAAGAACAGCCGTACTATCCAGATGCACCTAAAGAATTGGTCTCTATTGCCGAACTTATCCAGCAACAACAAGCTATCCTTGCGAAAAATGGCGAGAATGCCCGCAAGCGTCAGAACTTGGTATCTATCCAAAATCAACACGCTTCAGCAACTGCAGAGGTTGAACGATTGGAACAATTGCTGTCCGATGCCAAAGAAAAAGAAAGTCAGTTAGCTCAAGACTTAGCTATCGCGAATACCGACGCGATGGACCTTCTCGATGAATCGACTGAAGAGATTGAACAGAGTATCGCAGAGATTGACGAAATCAATCGTAAAGTACGTGCTAATCTGGACAAGGATAAAGCCGAAGAAGATGCTAAGGGTTATCGCGAGCAATACAAGGAACTTGATAATGTGATTGATGACATCCGTAAGCAGAAGACAAACTTGCTCACAAATGCAGATTTACCATTGCCTGGCTTGTCCGTGGATGATGGCGAATTGCTCTATCTTGGCCAGAGATGGGACAACATGTCTGGTAGTCAACAACTGCAAGTGGCGACTGCAATCGTGCGCAAATTGAAGCCAGAATGTGGATTTGTCTTGATTGACAAGCTGGAGCAAATGGATCAGCAGACCTTGCAAGAATTTGGCGCATGGCTTGAACAAGAAGGTTTGCAAGCAATCGCGACACGGGTATCAACAGGAGACGAATGTAGCATCCTGATTGAAGACGGGTATAGCGTGAAGCCGGAAAAATTTGTTTTTGCTGCTCAAAACAGTTTAGTAAGTGGGGTAGCAAACGCTGCAGCATCGGCTACATGGCAAGGTGGATTTTAAAAACTAAAGGAGAACAATCATGAAAAAAACAGAAACTTTTATTGTATTTCGTAACAAAAAAACAGGTGACTTTTTATCGAAATATAAAAGCAAAGAACAAACTCTTGCTTATTCAGCAGAATATACAGAAAGATTGAAACGTGCTGCTAAAAATGAAGCTGAAGCGACAAAAGTACAAATTGAAGATTTTACAAAACTAGCGAATGCATTAAATTGTGAATTGCTCGAAGTGACTGCAACGTATGAGCTTAAAACACTTGACGGTGAAGAACCGGAAGATTTAACAGACAAAACCGAGAATTCAAAATCTGAGTCGTTCAAAAAGTTTCTTGCTATGTTGGCAAATGGATTGGAGGATGACTAAACATGCAAATTACAAGAGGAAAACGAGCACGAGCTCAAAAAGTAGTTATCTACGGTCCTGAAGGAATCGGCAAGTCCACGTTTGCTGC
>CABTAV010000067.1:0-9139 GCA_902482895.1 uncultured Streptococcus sp.
ACCTCCTCAAATACAATAAGAGAACGACTCAAAATTAAAAAGCTAGAATTCCGCTATTGGAGATCTCTAGCTTTTTTGTGGCTGAGAACTATTTTGTCTCAGGTTCTTCGAGAATGTACCAAGTTTCTCTGAGTTACTTGAAAAGTCTAACTTAATTTGACAATTTAGGTATTTAAAAACTTGAGATTGTACTTTTTAATATAGAAAGATTTACTTGATTATCACCTCAAAATAAGTTTTCCCATAACTATATAGAGTTTTGAAATCCTAGATTCACAACTAATCTTTAGAACTTCAAAAGAAACTGTTACTACAATATTAAATAAATAGCTCTTCTATGACCCATAGTAAGAACTTCTATCACTATTTCATCTTCTTTGATATCGGCGAGAATTCGATAATCTCCAACATGATAGTGTTAAGCTCCCAAACGTTCAGATGTTAATTCTTTTCCGTGTCGACGAGGATTGGCTATATTCATTAAATTTGTGCCAATCCATTAAAGAATGATTAAGAAAGTAAAGGCTTCTAATTTTTTAAGTTGTTTGAGAGCTTGTTACGTATAAGTTACTTGATAACTAATAGTCTAAAATCATTCATCAAATCCTCATGCGAGATTTTCCTACCATCATCTTTTGCTATTGCTTGACGTAAAATCTGTAAATCATATTCGTCTTCAATTTTTTCTAACATGGATTGTCTAGCAAACCCTGAAATAGTCAAACCATGTAACTGAATATAGATTTTTTATTAAATCACTATCTTGATCATCAATTCATAAAGTCATTATAGCCTTTATTCTTCTAGAATATATCGTATTTTAGTCTCATTATAAACTTCTCTTTTAATTTTGTCAAAATTAACTTTTCTACTAAATTATTCTCAAAGAACGAGGTTGGGGAAAAAATTCAATTTTAGTAGAAAATGAAGTAAATCTTTCTATAACAAAACGCATGGTTTCAAGTTTTTTCAACACCTGATACTATGCGTTTTTCTGATTTCATAGACTTTTTTCCCAACCACACTCCATTATTTCAAAAATTAATGTCTAAAATGTCTTACGCCTGTGAAGACCATAGTCAAGCCGTATTTGTCAGCTGCTTCGATAGACTCTTGGTCACGGACTGAGCCTCCAGGCTGGATGATGGCCTTGATTCCTGCTTTGGCAATTTCTTCCACGTTATCCGCAAATGGGAAGAAGGCATCAGAAGCAAGAACAGCGCCGTCAAGGCGGTCTTTGGCTTGGTCAATGGCAATACGAACAGAAGCCACACGGTTAGTCTGACCTGGACCAACACCCAGTGTCATGTGGTCGTTGGTTACAATGATTCCGTTTGATTTGACGTATTTAATAGCCTTCCAAGCAAACTCAAGAGCTGTCGCTTCTGTTTCAGTTGGTTGGCGTTTGGTCACCACTTGCCAATCGGCTGGGCTTTCCTTGACCACATCTTGGTTTTGCACCAGAAGTCCACCAACTACACCTGTGTATTCTGCTTCCACTTCGCTAGCGTCTTGAGCATCAAATGGCAAGGCAAGAATACGCAAGTTTTTCTTTTTATTGGTCAAAATGGCTAGCACCTCATCCGTATAGCTTGGTGCGATGATGATTTCAAGGAAGACACCATGCATCTTCTCAGCTGTCGCAGCATCCACCTCACGGTTGAGAACGACGATACCGCCAAAGATAGACACTGGGTCAGACTCGTAAGCGTAGTCCCAAGCTGTTTCGATGTCATCAGCTTGACCAATCCCACATGGGTTCATGTGTTTGAGAGCCACAACAGTTGGACGGTCTTTGAAGTCACGGATAATACGAATAGCTGCATCCGCATCACGGATGTTATTGAATGACAATTCCTTCCCGTTGAGCTGTTTAGCCGAAGCAATGGAGTAGGCAGTCGGCAAGGCTTTTTGGTAGAAATCCGCATCCTGTTGAGGATTTTCCCCATAGCGCATAGCTTGTTTGAGGTCATAAGTCAAGGTCAGTTTTTCAGGTTTTGTTTCACCCACTTGAGCTGTGAAATACTCTGCAATCAAGGCATCATAAGCCGCAGTGTGACGGAAAACCTTTGCTGCCAAACGTTGTCGAGTTTCATAAGTAGTTTCACCATTGGCTGACAACTCGTCCAAAACCACTGTATAGTCAGCAGGGTCTACCACAACCGTCACGCTGGCATGGTTCTTCGCTGCAGAGCGAAGCATAGATGGACCACCGATATCGATATTCTCCACCGCATCAGCGTATGTCACATCTGGTTTAAGAATCGTTTCCTTGAAAGGATAGAGGTTGACCACTACAAGATCGATAAGCTCGATTTGATTGTCCTTGGCTGCTTCCAAGTGGCTATCGAGGTCACGACGAGCGAGCAGCCCCCCGTGGATATTTGGATGAAGGGTCTTGACACGACCGTCCATCATTTCTGGGAAACCAGTCACATCATCGATGGCAATGGTCTTCACCCCAGCATTATCAAGGGCAACCTTGGTCCCACCTGTCGAGATAATCTCCCAACCAAGTTTTTTGAGTTCTTGGGCAAATTCAACAATGCCCGCTTTATCTGAGACGCTGATTAAAGCTTTTTTCGTCATTCTATTCCTCTTTCTTTAGGTCCAAGCGCATAGCGACTTCGTTATTTTCTTCTATAAATCCTGTTTCCTGAAAACCCAAACTAGTCAACAGGTGCTTCATTTTTTCATTTCCAACCACATAATCTGCGATAATATGATTGCAAGTGCTATCCATCTGAGCCTTTTTGATCAGAACTTCCACAGCTTTTCGTCCATAACCTCTTCCTTGGTACTGTTGGCCAATCATTATCCGCCAGATAAAGTATTCCGCTTCATCCTTGTCTATTTCCAGCAGGAGAAAGCCAACCACTTGCTTATCCCAATAGATCGCCATCGGAAACACATCTTCGTTTTTCCGGTAGAGCCATGCATCAGCTAAAGAGCGTACATTTGGAGCCACGAAACGTGCTCGTTTATCAGCTTCAGATATTTTCAAATCCAGCACTGCCTGAAAACTGCTCTCATCTACTAATTTCAGTTCAATCATTTTTTCTCCCAGCAAGATTGCGCAATCAAAACTTGACTTCGATCTTATTTTCGTGCAACTCCCAAGCTATCCAGAACCTCTGGATACAACTTGTACTCTGCCTCATGAATCCGAGTTTCAAAACTTTCAATCGTATCATCAGCCAGCCGTGGCACACGCACTTGTTTGATAACCTTTCCTGTATCCACACCCGAATCCACCCAGTGAATGGTCACACCAGACTGATCCACGTCAGCATTCCAAGCATCCTCAATCCCATGAGCTCCTGGAAATTCTGGCAAGTAGGCTGGATGAATGTTGATAATCCGACCTTCATAAGCTGCTAGTAAAGTAGGCCCAACAATTTTCATGTAGCCTGCTAGACAAACCCAGTCAATCTGGTGCTCTTCCAAGAGTTCGACAAGGGCTGCTTCGTAGTCTGCCTTGTTGTCAAACTCCTTGAGTTCAAAAGCATAGGACAGAACGCCGAGCTTGTCTGCACGTTCGAGCACATAGGCGTCACGATGGTCTGAAAAGACAAACTCTACTGGAAATTGTTCCGCTATCACCTGAAAATTTGAGCCATTACCAGAGGCAAAAACCGCTATTTTTTTCATTTGATGATGACACTTTCGTTTTCTTTCTTGACGATACGACCAATTTCATAGACTGGTTCATCCAACAATTCCTTGATACGAGTTACATTTTCAGGGCTAACTGCCAACATAAGCCCCACACCCATATTGAAGATTTCAAACATTTCTTCATGTTTGATTTTACCATATTTTTCAAGGGCTTTGAAAATCGGAAGCACTGGAACTTTGCTTTCATCAATTTCAGCAGCTAGGTCATCCGCAAACATACGAGGGACATTTTCGATAAAGCCACCACCTGTGATATGGGCAATGCCGTTGACCAACCCTTCCTTTATGAGTGGTAAGACAGCCTTGACATAGATACGAGTTGGCTCAAGAAGAACTTCCTTGAGTTGCTTGCCTTCCAATTCTGGCAAGATTTCCTCACCTGTGTAATCCGCAAAGACACGACGGACAAGAGAGTAACCATTGGAATGAATCCCACTTGAAGCAAGTCCGAGAAGAATATCTCCTTCTGCCACCTTTGAACCGTCAATGATTTGAGATTTTTCAGCCACACCGACCGCAAAACCAGCCAAGTCATAGTCATCTTCGCCGTACATGCCAGGCATTTCAGCCGTTTCCCCACCGATGAGGGCAGCGGCTGCCTGCACACAACCTTCTGCCACACCAGCAACCACTTGTTCTAGCTTAGCTGGTTCATTCTTGCCAGTTGCGACGTAGTCAAGGAAATAGAGGGGCTCCGCACCTGCAGCAATGATATCGTTGACACACATGGCCACACAGTCCTGACCGATGGTATCGTGCTTGTCGTACTTGATAGCCAGCATGAGCTTGGTTCCGACACCATCAGTCCCTGAAATCAAGACGGGTTCTTTAACCCCAGTCTTTGAAAGGTCAAACATGCCACCAAAGCCACCAAGTGCTCCCATGACACCTGCACGCTCCGTACGAGCTACATGCTTTTTGATCCGTTCAACAACTTCATAACCCGCTTCAACATCCACACCAGATTGAGCATAAGCATTTTTATTTGCCATTTTATTTTTCCTTTTCTTTGAGAAGATTGCGACGTATTTTTAGATAAACAATTATTTTATCTAAAAATACTAGTCAGGGCTCTAGCTTTGATCCTATAGGACAAAGCGTCTACTGACAAATGCTTAAGCCTTTAGTCAGTAGTGAGACGTGAGGCATAAGCATTTTTTGTCATTTATTCCTTTTCTTTTATGGAGAATCTCAATAACTCACTTGTAAAAACTAGTCTTTTCTTCCAAACTTCGACGATAATCTTCTTCGTAGTCGTAGAGAGGAGTTGGGTAGTCACCATCAAAGTAAGCGACACAGAGACCGCCATTTGGCGCGTCCGTTTCAATCCCAATCGAATCAATCAAGCCATCAATAGAAAGATAGGTCAGGCTATCCGCTCCAATGATTTGGCGAGTTTCTTCGACCGTATGATTAGCCGCAATCAGTTCCTGACGGGTCTGGATATCAATCCCGTAGAAGCACGGATAAGCTAGCGCTGGACTGCCAATAGCAACGTGAACCTCAGTTGCACCCGCTTCTTTCAAGAGCTGAACGATACGACGAGAGGTTGTTCCACGTACAATAGAGTCATCAATCATAACCACACGCTTGCCTTTGACAACACCAGAAACAGCAGATAGTTTCATCCGCACACCCTGTTCCCGCAATTCTTGAGTCGGTTGGATAAAGGTACGTTGCGTATATTGGTTTTTGATCAGACCCATTTCATTTGGCAGACCAGATTCTTCTGCAAATCCCATGGCTGCGCTGAGGGAAGAATTGGGCACACCAACTACAATATCCGCTTCATGCTTAAATTCACGCGCCAATTGGGCACCCATACGTTTACGTGCCGTATGAACATTGACACCATGAATGTTAGAATCAGGGCGAGCAAAATAGATATACTCCATAGAACAGATTGCTAACTGGGTATCATCTGTATAGCTATCATACTGGATTCCCTTGTCATCAATGATCACAATCTCACCTGGCTTCAAATCACGAATCCATTCAGCACCAATAACCTCAAAAGCACAGGTTTCAGATGAAACAACCACTGCTCCGTTGGCCATTTTCCCGATAGAAAGCGGACGGAAACCATTGGGGTCAAGAGCAGCAATTAACTTATCTTCAAACAGCAAGATATAGGCAAAGCCACCTTTAACTAGACTGAGCGCCTCCTTGATTTTGCCCATCAGGCTAGGATTATGACTGCGACGAATGAGGTGGGCCAAGATTTCCGAGTCCGAAGTCGCGCTGAAAATCGCTCCTCTTTGTTCTAGTTCTTTCTTGAGAGAGGCTGCATTGGTCAGATTTCCATTATGAGCCAAACCAAACTGCATATCGTGAAAACGAAAAAGGAAAGGCTGGATATTATCTACAGAAGCTTCGCCAGCAGTCGCGTAACGCACATGCCCAATCGCACCAGTCCCCGTCAATTTATCTAAGTTAGCAGGGTTTCTGAAGACTTCTGATAGAAGACCCATATCGCGATGCCGCTTTAATTTCCCTTGGTCATTGGAAAGGATTCCTGCCCCCTCTTGACCACGGTGCTGAAGACTATGGAGACCAAAATAGGTCAATTTAGCAGCATCTGGATGTCCCCAGATACCGAAAACACCGCATTCTTCATTAAGAGATTTTACTTCGTATGTCATTTTATATACCTAATTTTTATTTGTGTAGCACCAAGAGCTAAATCTACATGACTTTTACATTACTGATACTATCTATTAAAACATCTGCAAGTCTTATTTTCCAGTAAAGTATTTAACCGCCGACGCAAACAGGTGCTGGTCTTTATTTCCTGGGATATTTTGGAAAAGACCGTCTTCATAACGTTCTGAGTGTCCCATTTTACCAATGATTTGGCCGTTCTTGCTGGTAATTCCTTCGATGGCATGGATAGAACCATTCGGATTGTACTTAGAATCCATACTTGGTTTGCCTTCAAAATCAACGTATTGGCTAAAGATTTGACCATTGGCACGAAGCTCTGCAAATTCTTCAGCCGTCACAACAAACTTCCCTTCACCATGCGATACTGGGATAGCATGAATATTACCCACTTGCACCCCAGTCAACCACGGCGAGTTGGTATTGGCAATGCGAGTTTCCACCATCTTGGCCACGTGTTGGTTGGCATCATTGTAGAAGAGGGTTGGGCTCGTACTGCTGGCATCTTCAAAGTTTCCGTATGGAAGAAGACCTGATTTGACCAAGGCCTGGAATCCATTACAGATACCGATAATTAAACCACCACGGGCGATAAAGCTATCAATAGCTACACGCACTTTTTCATTAAGCAGGATGTTGACGATAAACTTAGCTGAACCATCTGGTTCGTCCGCAGCTGAGAATCCACCTGCAAAGAAAAGGATATTAGCCTTGCCGATATTGTCAACCATGGTTTCAACTGACTTGACAATAGCTTCTTCATTCAAGGTCACGAATGGCACCAAGTTGACCTCTGCGCCTTCTTTTTCAAATGCCTTAGCTGAATCATATTCCGAGTTGGTGCCCGGGAAGACTGGGATGTAAACCACAGGTTTTTCAATAGCTTCCTCGACTTTGATGACTGCGTCAGAAACGACAGCTGGAACTTCTTCTAGTTCTTTAGATTGGGTAAATTCTGTTGGATAAACTTCTTCTAGTTTCCCTTGGAAGGCACTGTCAAGTTTCTGTCCATCTAGCTTCACACCGTTGACAGTCAGTGTAAAGTCTGATTTCGTTTGACCAATCTTCTCTACTCCAGCAATTTCTTCAGGAGAGGTAAAGACAAATCCGCCCAATTGTGCTGTCAAAGCTGTCTCAAGTTCAGACAAGGTCACCTCTGCACCGATATGGTTCCCAAAGGTAGCAAGAGCTAAACTTTCAACGACACCACCATATTTGATAGCTGATGCAGATGTTACTTTGTGTTCAGCTTGGATGGCTTCAAACCAAGTAAAGTTTTTCTTAATCAAGTCAAAATCAATCTCTGCAGAGAGGGCTTGACCTGGGATGTAGTAAATGTTTTCACCAGCACCCTTAAACTCTGGAGAAAGCACCTTACGGCTATCTGCTGTCGTTACCCCAAAGGCAACCAAGGTTGGCGGTACGGTCAATTCTTCAAAAGTACCAGACATGGAGTCCTTACCACCGATAGATGGCAAACCAAGCTGAATTTGTGCCTCGATAGAGCCTAGAAGAGCTGCTACTGGCTGACCAAAACGCTCAGCTTGTTTGTCCATGCGCTCGAAGTACTCTTGGTAAGAGAAGCGAGCCTTAGACCAGTTGGCACCAGCAGCAACCAAACGAGCAGTTGCTTCGATGACCGCATAGGCAGCACCGTGGTATGGAGACCATTCTGCTAGATAAGGGTTGAAACCTTGAGCAATGACTGACGCAGTATGAGTCACACCGTGTTGAACTGGCAATTTCTGCACAGATGCATCAGTTGGTGTGAGTTGGTAACGACCACCAAGTGGGTGATTAACCGTTGAGCGCCCAACAGAGCAGTCAAAGATAGTCTGTAATCCTTTTTGACTCGCATGGTTGAGGTCAGATAGAACCGTAAGGGTATCTGCTTCAAGTGTGTTAACGCTTGTTGTGCGTTCTTCTGGAAGCTTGACATCCTTGTCCACAACCTTAGCATCGACGACCACACGCACACCGTTTGTATCAAGGAAACGACGTTCCAAATCAACGATGGTTTCACCATTCCAGTGCATGACAAGATTTGGTTTTTCAGTCACCGTCGCAACAACAACAGCATCAATATTCTCTTTGTTACATTCTACAACAAAGGCATCTACGTCCTCAGGACGAACCACCACAGCCATCCGTTCTTGTGATTCAGAGATGGCAATTTCGGTACCATTCAAGCCTTGGTATTTAAGAGGCACCTTGTTAAGGTCAATTTCAAGACCATCTGCTAATTCACCAATAGCTACACAGACACCACCAGCGCCAAAATCATTTGATTTTTTGATAAGGCGAGTCACATCGCCATTACGGAACAGACGTTGAATCTTGCGTTCTTCGATAGCATTCCCTTTTTGAACTTCAGCTCCAGCAGTTTCCACAGACTCAACCGTTTGAACCTTAGAAGAACCCGTCGCTCCACCGACACCATCACGTCCAGTCTTACCTCCAAGAAGGATAATGACATCACCCGCTTCCGGTTTTTCACGGACAACATTGCTCTTAGGAGCCGCACCAACAACGGCACCAAGCTCCATGCGTTTAGCTACAAAGCCTGGGTGGAAGTATTCACGAACGTAGGTTGTTGCAAGCCCAATCTGGTTACCATATGAAGAATAACCATGAGCCGCTGTTTTAGAAATGACTTGTTGTGGCAATTTCCCAGCGCGAGTTTCCGAAATCGGTGCTGTAATATCACCAGCACCTGAGATCCGCATGGCTTGGTAAACATATGAGCGACCTGACAATGGGTCACGAATGGCACCACCGATACAAGTAGCAGCCCCACCAA
>CABTAV010000068.1:0-9112 GCA_902482895.1 uncultured Streptococcus sp.
AAGAAAACGAAGTTTTATACTATTATAGGTGCACTGGCAAATGGAGGTTTAGCTCTTGCTCAACCCTTAGTCGTATCACAAGCCTTATCCTTAAATCAAGGAGAACTGACTTATTCTAAAATCATACAGTTTGCTATTTTTGGCTTTACAGTATACTTCGTCTTGTATAGCTTAATGCTCTTTTGTAATCATACACATAATGTTTTTAGACGTGAAATTCAAATGAATATGAGGGCAGATTTATTTGACAAGCTGATGATAAAAAAAGATTTTAACGAAGATGAAAAAATTACCATGCTCACACAAGATATGGAGTATTTGGGGGATAATTACTTAGAAAAATACGTCAATATCATTTGCTGGAGCTTTGTAGCATTACTAACAGCGATTTATATTATTTCGCAAAATTTGTTACTAGGTAGTATTTTTGTCTTTTTCACTATTTTACGTCCTATTCCTCAGTTCTTGATGAATAAAAGACTCAAACATACTGGTGATGATATGGCACAAGGCAGAGTAGAAGTGCATAATCAAGTATCTGATAGTATCCGAGGAGCACATACTCTACTCATGAACCAAGCAATTTCTGAAAATCAGAACAGATTTTGGAAGATTAATCGAAATTATCAACTAGCCATTCAAAAATTTTGCTTTACCCATAATATAATTTTCTTTTGCAACGGTTTCATGGTCTTTTTAAGCCAAGTTTTACCACTTGTTTTAGGTTTTTACTTTGCTATGACTGGGCAGAAGGTGTCAGTGGCAAGTCTTGTTGCTATGTATATCGCAGCAGGTCAGCTAGTGAGCCCTATTCAGACTATTATGTATGATGCTGTAGATATACAAGGGGCAAAAACGACAGCAGATAAGATTTTTGGAGTATTAGAAATTGGAGATGTAAAACAGATAGATAAAAAAGATGCGCAAGAATTGAATGCTCTGCACATTAAAAATTTAAGTAAATCCTATGGTGACAGACAACTTTTTACTCATCTGTTCAAGCAGGTCAGAAAGTTTTAATCAAAGGACCGAGTGGTTGTGGTAAGTCAACCTTGTTTCGACTCATTACTGGAGAAGAAATAGCAGATGAGGGAGAAATTATCGGTGTGACAACTGTTAATGAATGTACATCAAGTTTTGTATCCAGTATAGGAATTATTAGCCAACACCCATTTCTCTTTAACGATACAGTGCGTTATAATTTGACCTTAGGACAAGAATTTTCTGAGGAAGAGTTGCTTGCCGTTTTGAAACAAGTCAAACTAGATTTTGAATTGACGGGTGGGTTGGATTTTATTATCAAAAATAACGGGGAGAATATTTCTGGGGGACAAAGAGTAAGAATTGAATTGGCACGTTTTCTTCTTCGTAGAAAAAATCTGTTATTGGCTGATGAAGTGACCGCAGCTCTAGACAAAGAAAACGCCCTCATGGTACATGAACTACTATTTTCTCTTCCTGTTATGATGTTAGAAATTGCCCATCATATTGATGATGAAAGTAGATATCAACAAGTTGTAGATTTAGGAAAATATTGAATCTGGCTTAAAAGTCAGTTTTATCAGAAAATAAAGTAAATATTTCAGCAATAAAACACCCAGTATCAAGATTTTTCAATACATAATAATATACGTTTTTCTGATTATATATACTTTTCCTAACCTCACTCTTCTTTACTTATCACAAGATTGTGATAGTTTACATTTTTATAACAAAACTCTCAAACTCGTGCTTGTTTTTGCATCATATTATAAAATAAAAAGCATAAAAGAATAAAAGAGGTTTTGAAAATGTCCGAAAAACAAATGAAAGTTTTGGGTTGGGTAGCGACCTTCATGTCTGTTATGATGTATGTGTCTTACTTCCCACAAATCATGAATAATCTGGCTGGTCAAAAAGGAAACTTCATCCAGCCTTTGGTTGCTGCCATCAACTGTAGTCTCTGGGTTTACTACGGTCTTTTCAAGAAAGAAAGAGATATTCCCCTTGCTGCTGCCAATGCTCCAGGTATCGTTTTTGGCCTTGTGACGGCTATTACAGCTTTGATTTAAAAAGAAGACTGGTTTCAGTCTTTTTTTCGTACATTTGAGCAAGCTCAGGCTCATCATTACCCAGATAGTTCCAAACTTTTTCTTTCCTTTTTAGTATAATAGAAGTAATAAATCAAGTGAGGTAAAGTGATGACAGAAATACTACAATTTCCAGAGGGCTTCCTCTGGGGTGGTGCTACGGCAGCTAATCAATGTGAGGGTGCTTATAATTTAGACGGTCGTGGATTGGCGAATGTGGATGTCGTCCCCATCGGTCCAGACCGTGAAGCCATTATCACAGGTCAGAAAAAGATGTTTTCGTTTGAGGAGGGCTATTTTTACCCAGCAAAAGAAGCCATTGATATGTACCATCATTACAAGGAAGATATTGCTCTTTTTGCAGAAATGGGCTTTAAGACCTATCGGCTTTCCATTGCTTGGACTCGGATTTTTCCTAAGGGTGACGAAACCGAGCCAAATGAAGCTGGTCTAGCCTTTTATGAGGATTTATTTAAGGAGTGCCACAAGTATGGTATCCAACCTCTAGTGACTATCACTCATTTCGACTGTCCTATGCATTTGATTACAGAGTACGGTGGTTGGCGCAATCGTCGGCTGTTAGACTTCTATGAAAAACTTTGTCGCACACTCTTTACCCGCTATAAGGGTTTGGTCAAATATTGGCTTACCTTCAACGAAATCAACATGATTCTCCACGCCCCCTTTATGGGAGCTGGTCTCTGTTTTGAAGAAGGTGAAAATCAAGAACAGGTCAAATATCAAGCGGCTCACCATGAGTTGGTGGCTTCAGCCATGGCGACTAAGCTTGCCCACGAAATTGATCCAGAAAACAAGGTGGGATGTATGTTGGCTGCAGGGCAATACTATCCTAACACAACCCATCCGAGAGACTACTGGGCAGCCATGGAGGAAGACCGCAAGAGTTACTTCTTCATTGATGTTCAAGCGCGTGGGGAATACCCAAATTATGACAAGAAGCAGTGGGAGCGTGAGGGGATTGAGATTGAAATGACGGAAGAAGATTTGCTTTTGTTGAAGAACAATACTGTTGACTTTGTTTCCTTCTCTTACTATGCAAGTCGAGTGGCCTCAGGTGATCCAGAAGTTAAAGAATTAACTGCTGGAAATGTCTTTGCCTCTCTCAAAAATCCCTATCTAGAATCCTCAGAATGGGGGTGGCAGATTGATCCGCTTGGACTTCGTATCACCCTCAATGCCATCTGGGATCGTTACCAAAAGCCAATGTTCATCGTAGAAAATGGACTCGGTGCTATTGATACACCGGATGAGAATGGTTATGTAGCAGATGACTATCGGATTGCTTACTTAGAATCTCATATCAAGGCTATGCGAGATGCCATTTACAAAGATGGAGTTGACTTGCTTGGTTATACGACTTGGGGCTCTATCGATCTGGTTTCGGCTGGAACAGGCGAAATGAACAAGCGCTATGGCTTTATCTATGTGGATCGAGATAATGCTGGTCATGGAAGCCTCAAACGTAGCAAGAAGAAATCCTTCTACTGGTACAAGGATGTCATTGCCAGTAATGGTGCAAGTATTGAGTAGAGCACATTTGTTTACTATTTTTATAAAATTTTCTCTCTACTTTATAAGATGTGAAAAAGAGTTCAACTGGAACTCTTTTTTTGCTATAATGAGGGGAGAAAAATCAGACAGGAGAATAAGATGTCAGAACCATTATTTTTACAATCAGTTATGCAAGAAAAAATCTGGGGTGGAACCAAGCTACGTGATGAGTTTGGCTACGACATCCCAAGTGAAAAAATCGGAGAATACTGGGCCATCTCAGCTCATCCAAATGGAGTCTCTAAAGTTTCCAATGGTCGTTTTGAGGGGACAGACCTAGCTACTTTGTATGCAGAACACCGTGAATTGTTTGGCAATCGTCCAGAACCTGTATTTCCACTGTTGACCAAGATTCTGGATGCCAACGACTGGCTCAGTGTACAAGTTCACCCAGACGATGCCTATGGACTAGAGCATGAAGGCGAGCTTGGAAAAACAGAATGCTGGTATATTATCGCTGCAGACGAAGGTTCAGAGATTATCTACGGTCACAATGCCAAATCAAAAGAAGAACTCCGCCAGCAAATCGAGGACAAGAACTGGGATGCCTTGCTGACAAAAGTGCCTGTTAAGGCTGGAGATTTCTTCTACGTACCAAGTGGGACTATGCACGCTATTGGTGCAGGTATTTTAATCCTTGAAACACAACAATCTAGCGACACAACCTACCGTGTCTATGACTTTGACCGTAAGGATAATAATGGCAACTTGCGTGAACTTCACCTTGAAAAATCTATCGATGTTTTGAACATTGGCGAGCCTGCCAATAGCCGTCCTGTGACTGTCAAAGCTGATGATTTACGTTCAACTCTTCTTGTGTCTAATGACTTCTTCGCAGTTTACAAGTGGGAAATTACTGGAAAAGTTGACTTCGAAAAGACAGCTGACTACAGCTTGTTCAGTGTCTTGGCTGGTCAAGGTCACCTGACTGTTGATGGGAAAAACTATCCAATCCAAAAAGGCAGCCACTTTATCCTACCAAGTGATGTTGCAGCTTGGACCTTGGAAGGGCAAGGCTTGGAATTGATTGTTAGCCATCCATAAAAAAGAAAGGACCTGAGTTTATTACTCAAGTCCTTTTTGATTACATAAATTGGGCTATAAAGACCACGATGATGATGATAGGAATGATAAAACGAAGAAGGAAGAGCCAGACTTGGAAAAGTCCCTGTTTCCAAGCTCTTTCATCAAGGTGTAGTTCCTCCATGGCAAGAGCCTTCTTAAAAATGTAGCCTGTAAAGAGTGAAAGGCAGAGAGCTCCAAATGGCATGAGAAGATTGGAAACTAAGAAGTCCATAGCGTCAAAGAAGGTTTTACCGAAGATATGAACATCCGCCATAACACCGTAAGAAAGGGCTGAAGGGATTCCAAAGACAAAGGTCAAAATTCCTAAAATAACACTCCACTTGGCACGCTTGCTGTTGTCCTGATTGGTGATATTACCCACATTGATTTCCAGCATCACGACAGAGGAAGTGACTGTTGCAAAGAGGAAGAGCAGGAGGAAAAGAATGTAGAAAATAGTTCCAAAAGGCATCTTGTCAAAGAGTTGAGGCAAGACGATAAAGAGCAAGCTCGGTCCCCCTTCAGACTGGATATTGAAGGCTGACATGGCTGGGAAAATGGCTAGTCCCGCCATGATGGATACCGAAATGTTCATGGCTACGATGGAAATCCCTGACTGGACCAGATTGGTTTTCTTGTCCAAGTAGGAGGCATAGGTCAGCATGGCTGTAACCCCTAGTGAGAGGGCAAAGAAAGATTGTCCCAGAGCATAGAGGAGACCAGCGCTGGTCAGTTTTGAAAAGTCTGGTTTGAGGAAGTAAAGAACTCCTTCCATGGCATTTGGCAAACTGAGAGAGCGTCCGATGATGACGACAAAGATGATAAAGAGTAGGGGCATCATGACCTTAGAAGCTCTTTCAATTCCTTTTTGAACCCCACGTGATACAATGAAGATATTCAATAGGATAAAGGCTGCCTGAGCTCCAAGGGCAATGGCTGGATTTGAAATGATTGAAGTAAATAACTGAGCATAATCACCCGTTCCACCAAGCTGAAACAATTTCCCAAACTCAATACCCAGATAAACCAGAATCCATCCTCCAATAACACTGTAGAAAGATAAGAGGATAAAAAGGGCAAAGGCACCAATCCAACCGATAAAGTTGTACTTACTATTCTTGCCTAGTTTTCCAAAGGTTTTAATCCCAGAGACACCAGCACTTCGGCCGAGGGCAAATTCTGCAAGCAAAAGGGGGAAACCGATTAGAATAGTGGAGATGAGAAAGACCAGTAAAAAGCCTCCTCCACCGTTAGCAGCAGTCATATAAGGGAATTTCCAAACGGCACCAAGTCCGATGACTGAACCAGCAGATGCTAGAATAAAGCCCAGTTTAGAACCCCATTGAGATTTTTCAGACATAGTTAAACTCCTAAAGTTAGTGTTACAAAAGAAAAAGCTACTGCCCTTGGCAAATAGCCTCATCAGTACTCAAGATGAGCTTTTCTTTTGATTGATAGACTTGACTATCCTATCATGTTTTCTAAGGTCTGTCAAGAAAACCATTTTCATGTTATGATAAAGTAAAAAATTTCGCAAAAACGCTTGACTCTGACCTAGGGGGAGGGGTTATACTATCAATGTAATACTCTTCGAAAATCAAATTCAAACCACGTCAGCGTCGCCTTACCGTACTCAAGTACAGCCTGCGGCTAGCTTCCTAGTTTGCTCTTTGATTTTCATTGAGTATAAGGAGGAAATCATGTACCATATAAAAGAAGCTGCCCAGCTTTCGGGCGTATCTGTCAAAACCCTACACCACTACGACAAGATAGGACTTTTGGTTCCTTTAAAGTCGGAAAACGGCTATCGAATCTACAGTAAAGAGGATTTGGAACGCCTTCAAGTCATTCTTTACTACAAATATCTAGGCTTTTCTTTAGAAAAAATAGCAGAGCTATTAAAGGAAGATAGATCAAATTTATTGCCTCATTTGACCAGGCAGTTGGACTATTTGACTCGAGAAAGGGAACATCTGGATACCTTGATTTCAACCTTGCAAAAAACCATTCAAGAACAAAAAGGAGAAAGAGAAATGAGCATTCAAGAGAAATTTGCTGGATTTAACTACCAAGACCATCAAAAATACCACCACGAGGCGGTAGAGAAATATGGACAAGAAGTCATGGACCAAGCGCTGGAGCGCCAGAAAGGTCACGAAGACGAGGCTACAGCTGCCTTCAACCAAGTTTTTCAAGCTTTGGCACAAAATCTTCAAGCTGGTCTACCTGTAACAGCAACCGAAAATCAAGAAGAAGCCGCTAAACTCTTGCAAGCCATCCGTACTTATGGATTTGACTGCTCTATTGAGGTATTTGGTTATATCGGTAAAGGCTACGTCTACAACCCAGAATTTAAGGAAAACATTGACAAATTTGGACCTGGAACAGCCCAGTACACATCAGATGTCATTGCCTATTATGTCCAAACTCAGACAAAATAAAATCGGAGGAGCATTCTTCCGATTTTTACTAAATTCAAGCACTATTTTCTTAATAATTTTTCTACCACATTTAGTTTTCGCATGGTCAAATCTACATTAAAAAGCTTTTCAAGATAGTTGGTATGGAGTTTCTTTTGTTTAGCAGTTCTAGGGAGATAGAGGTAAAGGCAGTGGTTACCGATACAAATTTCTTCTTCACCGTAATCAATTTTCAATTTGTCTAAAGGGAGGCTTTGAATAGATTCTTGATAAAAAATCACGTGTACACGGTCATAAAGATAGTGTTCTCCAAACGGATTTTCTTGGACAATGTTTTTAAAAATATCCTTATTCTTAATGATTATTTTGAGATCGGCTCCAATCTTTTCCTTTATTAGAGTATGAACCTGTTCTCGTATTTCTTCGAGAGCTAAGTTACTTTCAAGAATAATATTTCCACTTTGAATATAAGTTCGAACTTGTTGAAAACCAGCTTCTGTCAAGATATCTACTAGATAAGACATTTTAGGGATAGCATTTTTTCCATTAGGAGTAACTCCCCTTAACAAGATAATATGTTCCAAAGTCGTTCCTTTCTTTTGGGGTGGATTGTTCCATTGAGTACTGTATATTTAGATTGGGTTTGATCCCGCCACCCAACCAGTACAGAGGGCAGAAGTGATGTTAAACCCACCCGTGTGGGCATTGATATCCAGTACCTCGCCAGCAAAGTGGAGTCCAGGTACCAGCTTACTTTCTAGAGTTTTGGGATTGATTTCCTTGAGACTGACGCCCCCTTTGGTAACAAAGGACTTGGCAAGGGACATTTTTCCGGTCACAGGGATTTTGAGTGCTTTGATAGACTGGAGAAGTTGTTCGCGTTCCTTTTCAGTCAGTTGTTTGACTTTTTCTGGATAGCCTTGCACAAAAAATTCTGCCAAGCGTTCTGGAAGCAAAGTTTTTAAAGCGTTTTTCAAGGATTTTTCACGATTTTCTTCTAGGAATGCAGCCAAGTCCTTCTCAGAAAGTTGAGGGAAAACATCCAGTGAGAGAACCTCCCCACCCTTGACAAAGCTAGACATACGCAGGGCAGCAGGGCCAGACAAACCAAAGTGGGTAAAGAGCAAATCGTGAGTGATGACATGCTTGCCATAGCTTAGGGTCACATCGTCCAACGAAATCCCCTGCAAGGCCTTGTGTGGAAAATCTGTCAATAAAGGACTTTCGGCAGCCTCAAGTTCGGTAATAGTGTGCTTAAAATGACGGGCAATCTCGTGACCAAAACCAGTCGAACCAGTAGAAGGATAGGATTTTCCACCAGTTGTGACAATGAGTTTATCACAAGTGAAGGTTTGGTCGGCTGATTTAAGAACAAATTGCTTATCTACCTTTTTAACCGAAACAATCTCGGTTTGAGTAGAAACTTGACCACCTAACTCAGTGATTTTCTTTTCCAAGGCCTCTATAATTGTCCGAGACTTGTCAGTAGCAGGAAAGACGCGTCCGTGGTCCTCGACCTTAAGTTTAACCCCATTTTCTGTAAAAAAGTTAATGATATCATGGTTATCAAACTGGGAGAATACACTGTAGAGAAAGCGCCCATTTCCAGGGATTCCAGCTAGTAGGTCATCTAGAGTTCCGTTGTTGGTGACATTGCAACGTCCCCCGCCAGTCCCAGCTAATTTTTTTCCAAGTTTCCGATTTTTTTCGATGAGAAGGGTTTTCTGTCCATAAAAGCTACTGGAAATCGTAGCCATCATACCAGCAGGTCCTCCACCGATGACGATAGTATCAAAATGTTTCATAGCTCTATTGTACCACAAAAAAACAAGAGATGATGGTCACCTCTTGTCAAGAATGCAATTAATTAATTTCATATCCCATCAGCAAACCACCATCTTCTGCATAGAAACTGCAGAGGCCAGAGGTTGGGAGAATTTTGATATCCGCCTGTGGGAAGGTTTCGCGGATTCGTTCTGAGAGCTG
>CABTAV010000069.1:0-9090 GCA_902482895.1 uncultured Streptococcus sp.
ACCTATATTCCCAATACGATTCAGATGGCAGAAGATACTAGTATTCAGCTGATTACAGGGCCCAACATGAGCGGGAAGTCTACCTACATGCGTCAGTTAGCCATGACGGCGGTTATGGCCCAGCTGGGTTCTTATGTGCCAGCAGAAAGTGCCCATTTGCCGATTTTTGATGCAATCTTTACTCGTATTGGAGCAGCCGATGACTTGGTTTCAGGTCAATCAACCTTTATGGTGGAGATGATGGAGGCCAATAATGCTATTTCGCATGCAACAAAGAATTCCTTGATTCTCTTTGATGAGTTAGGTCGTGGAACAGCAACTTATGACGGTATGGCTCTTGCTCAATCTATCATCGAATACATCCATGAGCATATCGGAGCCAAGACCCTCTTTGCGACCCACTACCATGAATTGACTAGTCTGGAGTCCAGCTTGGAACACTTGGTCAATGTCCACGTGGCAACTTTGGAGCAGGATGGGCAGGTTACCTTCCTTCACAAGATTGAACCAGGTCCAGCCGATAAATCCTATGGTATTCATGTTGCCAAGATTGCTGGCTTGCCAGCAGACCTTTTAGTTAGAGCGGACAAGATTTTGACTCAACTAGAGAGTCAAGGGGGAGAAAGTCCAAGTCTGATGTGGCAAACAAGTGATGTCACTGAACAGATTTCACTCTTTGATAGGGCAGAAGAGCATCCTATCCTAGCAGAATTGTCTAAACTGGATGTTTACAATATGACACCTATGCAGGCTATGAATGTCTTGGTCGAGTTAAAACAAAAATTATAAAGAATGAATTACTTGTCATTCTAGCTATATCAAGGAGACTTCTTTGACAATCCCCCACTTTTTTGCTAGAATAACATCACACAAACAGAATGAGAAGGAGCTGACGCATTGTCGCTCCCTTTTGTCTATTTTTTAAGGAGAAAGTATGCTGATTCAGAAAATAAAAACCTACAAGTGGCAGGCCTTGGCTTCGCTCCTGATGACAGGCTTGATGGTTGCTAGTTCACTTTTGCAACCGCGTTATTTGCAGGAAGTCTTAGACGCCCTCCTTGCTGGAAAATATGAAGCTATTTATAGTATCGGGGCTTGGTTGATTAGTGTGGCCTTGGTCGGTCTAGTTGCTGGTGGTCTTAATGTTGTCCTTGCAGCCTATATTGCCCAAGGAGTTTCATCCGATCTTCGGGAGGATGCCTTCCGCAAAATCCAAACCTTTTCTTATGCAAATATTGAACAGTTTAATGCGGGAAATCTAGTCGTTCGTATGACAAATGATATCAATCAGATTCAGAACGTGGTCATGATGACCTTCCAAATTCTTTTCAGACTTCCCCTCTTGTTCATCGGTTCGTTTATCCTGGCGGTTCAAACACTACCTTCTCTGTGGTGGGTGATTGTTCTCATGGTAATCTTAATTTTTGGCTTGACTGCCGTCATGATGGGAATGATGGGACCTCGTTTTGCCAAGTTTCAAACCCTGCTTGAACGCATCAATGCCATTGCCAAGGAAAATCTGCGCGGTGTTCGTGTGGTCAAGTCCTTTGTCCAAGAAAAAGAGCAGTTTGCTAAGTTTACGGAGGTTTCAGACGAGCTACTCGGTCAAAATCTTTACATTGGTTATGCCTTTTCAGTAGTGGAACCCTTTATGATGTTGGTCGGTTATGGGGCGGTATTCCTCTCTATTTGGTTAGTTGCAGGGATGGTTCAGTCGGATCCGTCAGTTGTTGGCTCCATTGCTTCCTTTGTCAATTACCTAAGTCAGATTATCTTTACCATTGTTATGGTTGGATTTTTGGGAAATTCTGTCAGTCGTGCCATGATTTCTATGCGTCGTATTCGAGAAATTCTGGATGCAGAGCCAGCCATGACCTTCAAGGATGTCCCAGATGAAGAGTTGGTCGGCAGTCTTAGCTTTGAAAATGTGACCTTTACCTATCCAATGGACAAGGAACCGATGCTGAAAGATGTGACCTTTACTATTGAGCCTGGTCAAATGGTTGGTGTAGTTGGAGCGACTGGTGCAGGTAAGTCAACCTTGGCTCAATTGATTCCACGTCTCTTTGACCCACAGGAAGGCTCTATCAAAATCGGAGGCAAGGATATTCGAGAAGTGAGTGAAGGAACCCTGCGTAAAACTGTTTCTATCGTTCTCCAACGTGCCATTCTCTTTAGTGGAACGATTGCAGATAATCTAAGACAGGGTAAGGGAGATGCCACTCTATTTGAGATGGAGCGCGCAGCCAATATTGCTCAAGCCAGTGAATTCATTCATCGTATGGAGAAAACCTTTGAAAGTCCAGTTGAGGAACGAGGAACCAACTTCTCAGGTGGGCAAAAACAAAGGATGTCGATTGCGCGTGGGATTGTCAGCAATCCACGTATTCTGATTTTTGACGATTCGACATCAGCTTTGGATGCCAAGTCAGAGCGCCTGGTTCAGGAATCTTTGAACAAGGACTTGAAGGGGACGACAACCATTATCATCGCGCAAAAGATTAGTTCGGTTGTCCATGCGGATAAAATCTTGGTTCTAGATCAAGGACGATTGATTGGTCAAGGTACGCATGCAGACTTGGTTGCTAACAATGCTGTTTACCGTGAAATCTACGAAACACAGAAAGGAAAGGAGGAGTAAAATGAAGACAGTTCAATTTTTTTGGAATTATTTTAAAGTCTATAAGCTATCATTTGTAGTTGTTATCCTGATGATTGTTCTGGCAACTCTTGCCCAAGCCCTTTTTCCGGTCTTTTCTGGACAAGCAGTGACGCAGCTAGCTAATTTAGTTCAAGCTTATCAAAATGGCAATCCAGAACTTGTTTGGCAAAGCCTATCAGGAATCATGGTCAATCTTGGCCTGCTGGTTTTGGTTCTATTTATCTCTAGTGTGATATACATGTGTCTCATGACGCGCGTGATTGCAGAGTCGACTAACGAGATGCGCAAAGGCCTCTTTGGTAAGCTTGCTCGTTTGACGGTTTCTTTCTTTGACCGCCGACAAGATGGCGATATCCTGTCTCGTTTTACTAGTGATTTGGATAATATCCTCCAAGCCTTTAATGAAAGTCTGGTTCAGGTCATGAGCAATATTGTTTTATACATTGGTCTGATTCTGGTCATGTTTTCGAGAAATGTGACCCTGGCCCTCATCACTATCGTCAGCACACCAGTGGCCTTCCTCATGCTGATTTTCATCATAAAAATGGCACGCAAATACACCAATATCCAGCAGAAAGAGGTAGGGAAACTCAACGCCTATATGGATGAGAGTATCTCAGGCCAAAAAGCTGTCATTGTTCAAGGGATTCAAGAGGATATGATGGCAGGATTTCTTAAACAAAATGAGCGCGTGCGCAAGGCAACCTTTAAAGGAAGAATGTTCTCAGGAATTCTGTTCCCTGTCATGAATGGGATGAGTCTGGTTAATACAGCCATCGTCATCTTTGCTGGTTCAGCTGTACTTTTGAATGATAAGTCTATCGAAACAAGTACAGCCCTAGGTTTGATTGTTATGTTTGCCCAATTTTCTCAGCAGTACTACCAGCCTATTATCCAAGTTGCAGCTAGTTGGGGAAGTCTTCAGTTGGCCTTTACAGGTGCTGAACGGATTCAGGAAATGTTTGATGCAGAGGAAGAAATCCGACCTGAAAAGGCTCCAATCTTCACTCAGTTGCAAGAAGGTGTTGAAATCAGTCACATTGATTTTTCATACTTGCCTGATAAACCTATTTTGAAAGATGTCAGCATTTCTGCTCCTAAAGGCCAGATGACCGCAGTTGTTGGGCCGACGGGTTCAGGAAAAACCACTATTATGAACCTCATCAATCGATTTTATGATGTTGATGCTGGTGGCATTTATTTTGATGGGAAAGATATTCGTGACTATGATTTAGATAGTCTCAGAAGTAAGGTCGGGATTGTCTTGCAAGATTCCGTTCTTTTTAGCGGAACCATTCGAGACAATATCCGCTTTGGTGTGCCAAATGCTAATCAAGAAATGGTTGAGGCAGCAGCAAAAGCAACCCATATTCACGACTATATCGAAAGCTTACCTGATAAATATGATACTCTTATCGATGATGACCAGAGCATCTTCTCAACTGGGCAAAAGCAATTGATTTCTATCGCTCGAACCCTGATGACAGATCCAGAAGTTCTCATTCTAGATGAAGCAACTTCAAACGTAGATACGGTGACAGAAAGCAAGATTCAGCATGCCATGGAGGCGGTTGTAGCAGGTAGAACTAGTTTCGTCATTGCCCACCGCTTGAAAACCATCCTCAATGCAGATCAGATTATTGTCCTTAAAGATGGAGAAGTTATTGAACGCGGTAGCCATCATGAACTCTTGAAACTAGGTGGATTCTACTCAGAACTCTATCACAATCAATTTGTTTTTGAATAAGAAAGAAGTTGTCCTATGGGGCAGCTTTTTCTTGTCCATAAAAAATATTTATCACAGTCTTAAAAAAAACATATTAGACGAAAGTCATTTTGAGTGATATGATAGGACTATCGTTATACTCAATGAAAATCAAAGAGCAAACTAGGAAGCTAGCCGCAAGCTGTACTTGAGTACGGTAAGGCGACACTGACGTAGTTTGAATTTGATTTTCGAAGAGTATTAATATTCGAAAGGAGAGACATCATGCCTAGAACGGTTGTAGGAGTTGCTGCAAATCTATGCCCCGTAGACGCAGAAGGCAAAAACATTCATTCATCTGTATCTTGTAGATTCGCAGAGAGCATTCGTCAAGTCGGTGGTCTCCCTTTAGTCATTCCTGTTGGTGACGAGTCCGTTGTACGCGATTATGTGGAAATGATTGACAAGCTTATTTTGACAGGTGGCCAAAATGTCCATCCTCAGTTTTATGGAGAGAAAAAAACCATCGAGAGCGATGATTACAATCTAGTCCGTGATGAATTTGAATTGGCGCTTTTGAAAGAAGCACTTCGTCAGAATAAACCAATCATGGCAATCTGCCGTGGTGTCCAACTTGTCAATGTTGCCTTTGGTGGCACCCTCAATCAAGAAATCGAAGGTCACTGGCAAGGACTACCTTTCGGAACATCTCACTCTATTGAGACAGTGGAAGGAAGTGTGGTGGCTAAGTTATTCGGAAAAGAAAGTCAGGTCAATTCCGTCCATCGTCAGAGTATCAAAGATTTGGCACCTAATTTCCGTGTAACTGCTATTGATCCCAGAGACCAGACCATCGAAGCGATTGAGTCTATCGACGAGCACCGCATTATCGGTTTGCAGTGGCATCCAGAGTTTCTGGTTAATGAAGAAGATGGCAATTTAGAATTATTTGAGTATTTATTGAACGAACTGTAACGGCTGGGACATCTGGTCGTTCTTTCTTTTATTTTTTCAAAATTTTTGGAATGTGGAATTTTTACGCAAACGTTTGAATTCTGATAAAAATTGGAGAAATTCGACAAAAAAACTTGAAAAAAACGAAGGTAAGCGTTATGATAGAAAAGAAGAAATATTGGAGGAATAACATGTCACATATTAAATTTGATTATTCAAAAGTTTTAGACAAATTTGTTGCACCACATGAAGTGGAATACATGCAATCACAAGTAACAGCAGCAGATGAATTGATCCGTAAAGGAACTGGTGCTGGTAGCGACTTCTTGGGATGGTTGGACCTTCCTGAGAACTACGATCGTGAAGAATTTGACCGCATCTTGAAAGCAGCTGAGCAAATCAAATCAGACAGCGATGTTTTGGTTGTTATCGGTATCGGTGGATCTTACCTTGGTGCCAAAGCAGCAATCGACTTCTTGAATCACCATTTTGCTAACTTGCAAACAAAAGAAGAACGTAAGGCTCCACAAATCCTTTACGCTGGAAACTCAATTTCATCTACTTACCTTGCTGACTTGGTAGAGTATGTTGCAGACAAAGACTTCTCAGTAAACGTGATTTCTAAATCAGGTACAACAACTGAACCAGCTATCGCTTTCCGTGTCTTCAAAGAACTTTTGGTTAAGAAATACGGTCAAGAAGAAGCAAACAAACGTATCTATGCAACAACTGACCGCCAAAAAGGTGCTGTTAAGGTTGAAGCAGACGCTAACGGTTGGGAAACATTTGTGGTTCCAGATGACATCGGTGGACGCTTCTCAGTATTGACAGCAGTTGGTTTGCTTCCAATCGCAGCATCAGGAGCTGATATCAAAGCCCTTATGGAAGGTGCTAATGCAGCTCGCAAAGACTACACTTCAGATAAAATCTCTGAAAACGAAGCTTACCAATACGCAGCAGTTCGTAACATTCTTTACCGTAAAGGCTATGCAACTGAGATCTTGGTAAACTACGAGCCATCACTTCAATACTTCTCAGAGTGGTGGAAACAATTGGCTGGTGAATCAGAAGGAAAAGACCAAAAAGGTATCTACCCAACTTCAGCCAACTTCTCAACTGACTTGCACTCACTTGGTCAATTTATCCAAGAAGGAACTCGTATCATGTTTGAAACAGTTGTTCGTGTTGACAAACCTCGTAAGAACGTGATTATCCCTAGTTTGGAAGAAGACCTTGACGGACTTGGTTACCTTCAAGGAAAAGATGTTGACTTTGTAAACAAGAAAGCGACTGACGGTGTTCTTCTTGCCCACACAGATGGTGACGTGCCAAACATGTACGTGACTCTTCCAGAGCAAGATGCTTTCACTCTTGGTTACACTATCTATTTCTTCGAATTGGCTATCGCCCTTTCAGGTTACTTGAATGCCATCAACCCATTTGACCAACCAGGTGTTGAAGCTTACAAACGTAACATGTTTGCCCTTCTTGGAAAACCAGGATTTGAAGAATTGAGCAAAGAACTTAACGCACGTCTATAATAGAAGAAAAGAGTGGTATGTCCACTCTTTTTACTCTCTTTATCCATAGAAATTGGACTCAGCCAAGACTTGTGATATAATATAGAGAGCAAAAAGGCAGGCGCCTAAAGACTTTATAGGAGAAACTATGTCAAAAGATATCCGCGTACGTTACGCACCAAGTCCAACAGGACTACTACACATCGGAAATGCTCGTACAGCATTGTTCAACTACCTTTACGCCCGTCATCATGGTGGAACTTTTATTATCCGTATCGAAGATACTGACCGTAAACGCCATGTTGAGGACGGTGAACGTTCACAGCTTGAAAACCTTCGTTGGTTAGGCATGGATTGGGATGAAAGCCCAGAAACACATGAAAACTACCGCCAGTCTGAACGTTTGGACTTGTATCAAAAATACATCGACCAACTGTTAGCTGAAGGAAAAGCCTACAAATCTTACGTTACAGAAGAAGAATTGGCAGCTGAGCGCGAACGCCAAGAAGCAGCTGGTGAAACACCACGCTATATCAACGAATACCTTGGTATGAGTGAAGAAGAAAAAGCAGCTTACATCGCAGGACGTGAAGCAGTTGGTATCATTCCAACGGTTCGTTTGGCTGTCAATGAGTCAGGTATCTACAAATGGCATGATATGGTCAAAGGCGATATCGAATTTGAAGGTGGCAATATCGGTGGTGACTGGGTTATTCAAAAGAAAGACGGCTACCCAACTTACAACTTTGCCGTTGTTATCGATGACCACGACATGCAAATCTCTCATGTAATCCGTGGAGATGACCACATTGCTAATACACCAAAACAGCTTATGGTTTATGAAGCACTTGGTTGGGAAGCACCAGAGTTTGGTCACATGACCTTAATCATCAACTCTGAAACTGGTAAAAAATTGTCTAAACGTGACACCAACACCCTTCAGTTTATCGAAGACTACCGTAAAAAAGGTTATTTACCAGAAGCAGTTTTTAACTTTATTGCTCTTCTTGGTTGGAACCCAGGTGGCGAAGATGAAATCTTCTCTCGTGAAGAGCTTATTAAACTTTTTGATGAAAACCGCCTGAGCAAGTCTCCAGCAGCCTTTGACCAGAAAAAACTCGACTGGATGAGCAATGATTATATCAAGAATGCAGACCTAGAAACTATCTTTGAAATGGCAAAACCATTCTTAGAGGAAGCAGGCCGTTTAACTGACAAGGCTGAAAAATTAGTTGAGCTCTATAAACCACAAATGAAATCAGTAGATGAGATTATCCCATTGACAGATCTCTTCTTCTCAGATTTTCCAGAATTGACAGAAGCAGAGCGCGAAGTCATGGCGGGAGAAACAGTCCCAACAGTTCTTGAAGCCTTCAAAGCAAAACTTGAAGCGATGACAGATGATGAATTTGTAACAGAGAATATCTTCCCACAAATCAAAGCAGTTCAAAAAGAAACAGGTATCAAAGGGAAAAATCTCTTCATGCCAATTCGCATCGCAGTTTCAGGTGAAATGCATGGACCAGAATTGCCAGATACTATCTTCTTGTTAGGCCGTGAAAAATCAATCCAGCATATCGAAAACATGCTAAAAGAAATCTCTAAATAAGAAGGATGCAACAATGGATATCTGGGAAAAGATGTACGAAGAAGCACAGAAATTGTATAATCCACATGAAGTATCTGATTTTGTTTATGCGAATCATGTCGTTGCCGCAGTAGAAGCAGAAGATGGACAACTATTTACAGGATTCTGTATGGAGGGAACCTGTGGTGTTTTCCATCTCTGCGCAGAGCGGGCAGCACTCTTCAATATGTACCAATTTTCGGGACAAACTAAGGTTAAAAAAGTCTTAGCCTTTCGAGAGCAACCACCTTATGGTGGAAGTTCGGGTATGCCTTGTGGCGCTTGCAGAGAGTTCCTCTTAGAGTTGAACGCTGAAAATAAGGACGCAGAAGTCATGATGGACTACAATACAAGAAAGACAGTGAAAGTCGCAGAACTAATCCCATATTGGTGGGGAGAAGAACGTGCTTCTAAGTTTAATAATCAATAGAAGAGTCAGTATAATTCTGGCTCTTTTTACGTCATGCAAAAAAATAAAAAAAGTTTAAAAAAGGTGTTGACAAAGTTTAAAAAGTCGGTATAATAGTAAGAGTTGAAAACACCAACTCAGGTCCGTTGGTCAAGGGGTTAAGACACCGCCTTTTCACGGCGGTAACACGGGTTCGAATCCCGTACGGACTAT
>CABTAV010000070.1:0-9049 GCA_902482895.1 uncultured Streptococcus sp.
TTTCCACTGGTTTTTACGATTTTTATCAGACTAACTTCCACTTCTACTAGCGGTGGAATTTACTTTGGGAATTTAGCGAAGAATTAAAAAAACTGAATGTAGTTTTAAAAGAAAAAATACTTACTAACATTTAAATCCTGAGCACCAAAAAAAGTCCCTTTAAAAGGAACTTCTTTTATTTATAATTAAAAGTCTCTCCTGCCAACTTATCAGCTAGCTTAGGAAAGAGGGTATAAAACTTATGGGCTAGGTTCAACAACATCGGTAGATTGAGTTCTCGTTTGTTTTTTCCTATAATCTTGACAATCTTTTTAGCCACTACATCTGCCTCTAAAAGGAAGCGGTCAACCGACTTGAGATAGGTTCCATCTGGGTCGGCTTGATCAAAAAATCCTGTGCGGATTGGTCCTGGATTGACCGTCGTTACATAAATACCATAAGTCATAAGTTCGAGGCGCAGAGCATTTGAAAAACCAATGGCCGCAAACTTGGTCGCTGAGTAAAGGCTGGACTTACCAGTAGCAATCAAACCTGCCATGCTGACGATATTGATGATATGACCTTTTCGACTTACCTTCATTCGAGCCGCAAGGCGACGAGATAGATTCATTAGGGCAAAGGTATTGACCTCAAACATCTGATGAATATCTTGGTCGGAAATCTGGTCAAATTCCTCAAAAATCCCGTAACCAGCGTTGTTTATCAAAACATCAATCTCGCCATAACGGAGATAGATGTCAGTTACCAGAGTTTCTAAGGCTGAGTCATCGGTAATATCGATTTCAATCAATTCTGCATGGGGATGGTTTCCGTAGAGTTGGGCTAATTTTTCCTTATTTCGGCCAAGCAAGATAAGTTGGTCATTTGGCAAGAGTTTGACAATCTCTTGTGCTAGGCCACCGCTAGCTCCAGTAATGAGAATAGTAGGCATACTTATCCTTTCTGTGACTGCTAGATTTCTACTTCTTCCAAATCCTTGACCACATGCACATTTTCAAAGACACTAGCAGCGTCTTTCTTGAGTTTGCTGATATCTTTTGAGAGGAAACGGGCACTGATATGGTTGAGCAAGAGGCGTTTGGCACCTGCTTCTATTGCAACCTGTGCTGCCTGCATGTTGGTTGAGTGGCCATGATTACGAGCAATTATTTCATCTCCCTTGCCATAAGTCGATTCATGGACAAGGACATCGGCATTGACAGCCAGACGCACACTGGCATCCGTTTTTCTAGTGTCTCCTAAAATAGTGATAATTTTACCTGGACGTGGGGCTGAGATATAGTCAGCTGCCTTGATTTCAGTCCCATCTTCGAGAACAACGTCCTGACCGTTTTTGATTTTTCCAAAAAGTGGGCCAAATGGGACACCTGCCGCCTTGAGTTTTTCAGCATCTAGCGTTCCTTCTAGATCCTTTTGGATAACACGATAGCCAACACAGAAAATAGTATGGTCCAGTTCCTCTGCATACACAGTGAATTTATCGGTCTCAAGGATTTTCCCAAGGGAATCTTGGTCAAACTCATGGAAATGAATGCGGTAGGGCAGACGAGAACCTGACACACGAAGGCTGGTTAAGACAAATGACTTGATTCCTTGCGGTCCATAAATTTCCAAATCTGTCTGCTCTTCATTGGCCTGAAAAGCACGGCTCGAAAGGAAACCTGGCAAGCCAAAAATGTGGTCTCCATGCAGATGGGTGATAAAGATTTTGCTGACCTTACGTGGTCGAATCGTGGTTTCTAAAATGCGATTTTGCGTTCCTTCTCCACAGTCAAAGAGCCAGACTTCGTTAATCTCGTCCAAGAGCTTCAGAGCGAGACTTGAAACGTTGCGGGCTTTAGAGGGCTGGCCAGCCCCCGTTCCTAAAAATTGAATATCCATTCGATACTTTCTAATTAATCAATATATAACATGGCTGTGCGGTTTTCCGATCGGAAATAGCGCCTGCCAGAAAAAGCAGTAGCTTCCTGTAATAAATCCTCTTGACTGTAGCCTTTTAGACGTTTGCGACCATCAGCCAAATTTTCCAAATCAGTCAAAGCTGTAAGATTTTCCACGTTAACAACTTCCTCGTCTCCGACAGCCTTCATGTAAATCTTGCCAGACTCCTCAAAGACTAGTTGATGGGGGAAAATTTGCGCAATTTCAAAGAGCAAATCTTCTGAAATAACCTCTTCATTTTCAGAGAAAATTCGACCCAGACCCTCACTCTCATAACAAAAACCAAAGGATTTACCAGACAGGTTTAGGCGAATAAAAGGCTTGTTTTCGAGGGTGAAACTAGGTTCAGCATTGTAAAGATTCAGTTCCTGACTGAGTTCCGCAAAATAATCCGTCGCAGCTTCAGGACTTTTTTTCTGGTAGAGTTCTGCAAAATAGGCATTGACCACACTAGGCGGAGGAGTGATCAGTGCCAACTGCTCTTGCTCTGTTTTACCAGCTAGAAGTTGATCCAGATAGACCTTGTCCAGACTTGTATAGCCCCCATATTTTAGAGCCAACGTTTTAATATCAGTCATAATATTCTTCTAACCTCCATTTGTTTTTCTCGGAAATGTAGCCTGTAATCACTTCGCCATTCTCCTGATAATCACGTTCTTCCAGAATCGCTACACTTTCTAAATCATGAATCTTATAGGACTTAGAAAAAGGCACGCACAGGGTAAAAGATTCGAAAATATCCTTGATTTTCTCTAAAAACAAAGCCTGCAAATTCTCACGACTATTCTCAGACTTGGCAGAAATGAGGGCATAAGGCGTTTGGGTCGGCGTAAAATCCTCCACCAAATCCGCTTTATTATAAAGGGTCAGGCGAGGAATATCTTCCATGTCCAGGTCTTTCATGATGGACAGGACTGTTTTTTCATGCTCCTCATGGTAAGGATTGCTGGCATCGATAACATGAACCAGAAGGTCCACATGCTTGCTTTCTTCCAAGGTTGACTTAAAACTGGACACCAACTCTGTCGGCAAATCTTGGATAAAGCCAACTGTATCTGTCAAAGTTACTTGGAGATTGCCTCCCAGATGGATACTCTTAGTCGTCGCATCTAGAGTCGCAAAGAGCTCGTCTGCTTCATACTGTGTCTTACTGGTCAAAGTGTTCATGATGGTTGATTTCCCAGCATTGGTGTAACCAATCAAACCAATCTTAAAGGTGCTTGACTCCAAACGTTTTTCTCTGACAGTCGCCCGATTTTTCTCAACCACCTTGAGCTGGCGCTCGATATCCGTGATTTGATTGCGAACGCTACGACGGTTCAGTTCCAGCTGGCTTTCACCAGGTCCACGGGAACCAATTCCCCCTGCCTGACGGCTGAGCATAATCCCCTGACCAACCAAGCGAGGCAGGAGATATTTGAGCTGGGCTAGGTGGACTTGGAGCTTCCCTTCATGGCTTCGAGCTCGCATGGCAAAGATATCCAAAATCAACTGCATACGGTCAATGACCTTAACACCCAGAACTTCCTCTAGATTGACATTTTGCCGTGGAGTTAAACGGTTGTTGACGATGACAGTAGTAATTTTTTCTGCATCCACCATGAGCGCAATTTCTTCTAACTTACCAGAGCCGATGAAGGTCTTTGAGTCATACTTTTCACGTTTTTGTCTGTAGCTATCTACAACGACTGCCCCAGCTGTCTTAGCCAGACTGGCCAACTCTTCCATGGAGAGGTCAAAATTGTCCATGCCCTGTAATTCCACACCGATGAGAAGGACGCGTTCCTCTTTTTTCTCTGTTTCAATCATCTAAAAACTCCTCAATCTGGCTAAAAATACGCTCCTGCACACCAGACTCTCCAATCTGATAAAAGGTGACCTGCATGCGATTACGGAACCAGGTCAACTGACGCTTGGCAAAACGACGGGTCGCCTGTTTGAGACTCTCACTCGCTTCCTCAAGAGTTTGCTCGCCACGGAAATAAGGAAAGAGTTCCTTGTAACCAATCCCTTTAGCAGCCTGTACATCAGGATAATGGTCAAACAGCCACTTAGCTTCGTCTATAAGTCCAGCTTCAAACATCAAATCAACTCGGTGGTTGATACGTTCATAAAGCTGACTACGTTCATCATCCAAGCAGATAATCAATGGTTCATACAAGGTCTCTTGATTTTCTAAATCCTGACCAAAATGGGCTATTTCCAAGGCACGCATAGCACGACGACGATTAAACTGGGGAATCTCAAGGCCAGCTTGCTCCACAAGATAGGCTAGTTCCTCATCTGTATAGGGCTCCAAACTAGCCCGATAGGCCAAAATCTCCTCATGGGGAGTCTCCCCACCTAGGTGGTAACCTTCTAGCAAGCTCTGGATATAAAGTCCAGTCCCACCAGCGATAATGGCTAGCTTGCCACGACTGTGAATATCCTCAATAGCCATCTTAGCTTCTGAAACAAAATCAAAAGCCGAGTAAGACTCGGTTACCTCTCTAACATCAATTAAATGATGGGGAACAGCTGCCTGTTCTTCTGGACTAGCTTTAGCCGTCCCAATATCTAGACCTCGGTAAACCTGCTGACTATCACCGCTAACCACTTCGCCATTAAAACGCTTTGCAACTTCAATGGCAAGGGCTGTTTTTCCAACAGCAGTCGGTCCAACGATCACAATTATTTTTGTTTTCATCTTTTTTCCTTGAAAAATTCCCATTTTTTCGTTACTATTATTATAACACAAAAAGGTCAGTCAGAAAAATGTGACCTCTTGAAGGGGCTGGCTGATTAAGAAGATAAAGGAGGAAGACTCATGGCTAAAGGATTCGCTAAAGGTCTTGTAACAGGTGTCGCAGGAACTGTCGCTGCAGTTGCAGGTGCAGTATACGCATTCAAAAAGAAAGTGATTGAACCAGAAGAGCAAAAAGCAGCTTTCATCGAAGAAAACCGTAAAAAAGCAGCTCGTCGCCGCGTATCACGTTAAGAAACAAAAGAAGTTGGGATTCATTGTCTCAACTTCTTTTTTCTATTCTTTTAAATAGCTAGGTCAAACTTCAGTTGCGGCTTGACCGGGTCATAATCTACCAACTCAAAATCTTCTGCTTTAATATCAAAGAAATTAGTCCCATCTGGCACATTCAAAACCAAACGAGGTTGGCAGTTTGACGGCTCACGACGGAGCAATTCCTGAGCTTGTTCAAATTGATTGTCATAGATATGGAGGTTGTTGATAAAGTAGAAGAACTTTCCAACCTTCCAGCCGAAATGCTTGGCAATCATCATCTGCAAGGCCACATACTGCATAGCATTGATGTGATGGGCTACCAGCATATCGTTAGAACGCTGGGTCAAGGTCGCATCCAGATAGATTTCACCATCAACACGGCGGACATCAAACATGGTCTGAAAGGCGCACGGGAGCAACCCATCTGTTTCTTCGAAAGCTTGGTAATCCCAGAGCGAAATGATATTGCGGCGGTTCCAAGGGTTGGCTTCCAACTGCTTGAGAATCTTATTGATGATATCGTGTTTCTTAACAACGGCACCATAGCGCTCACCGATGGTTCCCGTATCTCCCACTTCCCAGTCATTCCAGTAGTGAACATTGTACTTGTCATTAAGCACGTCTAGGCTATTTGACTGGTCTTGGTAAATCCAGAGCACTTCCTTGATGGCGGATTTGATAGCGATAGGGCGTAAAGTTGTAATGGGGAATTCCCCCTTGGCCAAGTCATACTCGGCAAATGCACCCGTTACATACTTGGAGTTGGCAACTGTCCCATCCTTGTACTTGGGACGGGCCTGCTCAGAAAAGACACCGTCTTTGAGGATTCGTTCAATATTTTCTTTAAAAATAATATCTGCTTTTGTCATTCTCTCTCACCTCATTTATTGTCCTAACTAGTATAGCATAAAAAAAAGAAAAGAGGAACATTACTAACTCTAGGTTAGCATTTTTCCTCTTTTATTATTTTATTGCAATACAAGTGATGCTGCTCCGATAACTCCAGCATCATTTCCTAAAGTTGCAAGAGCCAATTTTGTTGATGTACGTACTTGTGGGAAGGTATTTTCATCATAGACTTTTTGAACACCTTGTAGAAGGAATTCTCCCGCAGCTGATACACCACCACCGATGACGATGGTTGATGGGTTTAGGATTGAACCGATGTTGGCACAAGCGATTCCCAAGTAACGTGAGAAGTTACGGTAAACGATCAAGGCAAGGTCGTCTCCTTCTTTTGCGAGATCAAAGACTGTCTTAGCAGTTACTTCTTCTCCGTTATCAATCAAGCGTTTCAAGGCTGCATCGCCTTCGTATTCATCGGCATAGCGACGAGTCAAATTGACAATTCCTGTTGCAGAAGCGACTGTCTCAAGGCAACCTTTCTTACCGCAAGTACATGCGATTGGTTGGTCAAAGTCAACAGTAATGTGGCCAAGCTCACCTGCTGCACCAGCAACACCGTGAAGCAATTTGCCTTCTGCGACAATACCACCACCAACACCAGTACCAAGTGTCATAAAGACAACGTCTGGTTGGTTATCACCGGCCCCCATCCAACGTTCACCAAGAGCTGCCACGTTAGCATCATTATCGATGAAGAATGGAATGCCCAAGGCTTTTTCAATTTTCTCTTTAATTGGTTGAAGGGTTTTCCAGTTCAAGTTGTAGGCACCAATAACAGTTCCTTTTTCACGGTCAACCACACCTGGTGACCCCATTCCAATACCTTGGAAATCCGCTGCTACCAGTCCAAGCAAGTCCAAACGGTGTTGAATAGACTCAATCATATCATCTACGATATGACTTCCCTCATCCAAAATGTTAGTCTTGATAGACCATTTTTCTTGGATTTCTCCTGCTGTTGTTAAGATTGCAAATTTGATAGAAGTTCCACCAAGGTCAATCCCAATAATCTTTTGACTCATCATATTCTCCTTTTTCATTATGAATTAATTGAAAATGCTTACAGTACCAGTATAACAAAATTCACTCATTTATGCAAAGGTTTGCATTAACTTTCTAGATTTTATCCTTACTTATGGTTTCCATAGACCTGAAGCATCTACATAGTAGCGGCCTCCATCAACTCGCTCATTTTTAGCCATTTTACCATCTGATTTCAAATAGTAGTTTCCTTGCCATGCATTGCGAGCATAAGAACCATCTGATTTCAAGTAATACCAAGCTTGGTAAGAAGAGTCATAAACCCATTCACCTTGTGCCATTTTACCGTTTGATTTAAGGTAGTAAGCTCCTTGCCATGCATTCTTTGCATAAGATCCATCTGATTTCAAATAATACCAAGCTTGATAGGAAGTATCATAAATCCATTCGCTCTGTGCCATTTGACCATCCGCTTTCAGATAATAGCTTCCCTGCCATGCATTTTTTACTGGATTTCCATTTCCATTTCCATCAAAATAATACCATGCACCATCCTGCTTAACCCAGCCACTTGTTGTTGCTGAACTTGTATTGTTTTGAGCCGCAGTTGATTGCTTTGCTTTGAAAGCACCCTTAGGAGCATTTTTCAATTCGCAAGCTACACCATCATGATCACGGTCTAACTTGGCAGAATAACCAGGTTCTCCCTCATGAATATCTGAGTATCCATTCGCCCAAGCCTCTTTACAGCTAGAAAAATGAATGTTTTCTTCTGCTAACACAGGTTGTGAAAACAAGGCTAAAACTGGCAAGGTTGCCAGACTCATTTTTAAAAATAGACGTTTATTCATTTCTTTCTCCCATAATTATGATATCGATTTCACTATTATTTTATCAAACTTATTTCAGCAATTCAAGGAAACTTCTGGTCTTTTCTACAAACTCCTTTGGTTTTTCCTTATTCAAGACATGAGGACCGTCAGGGATAATCTGAAATTGGGATTCTGATATTAGTTTATGAAGACTTCTCATAGAACTAAGATTCGGTTTATCTTTGCTACCACAAATTAGCAAGGTTGGATAAGGACAAGTTCTTGATACAGAAGTTAAATCAAGTGTCTTTAATTCTTCGGAAATACCAACCATAAGAGCCTTATCTGCCCCCTGTTTTTCAAATACCCTTTTGGGAAGTAGTTTAAAAATCAGCAGCTGAAGATAAAATAGGATATTACCCGACAATTTAAGTGGACATCCTGATAGAACCAAAGCTCGAAGATTTGGTAAATCGTAACTGGAAAGTTCTAGTGCCAGGGCAGCACCTAAGGACAAACCGATTAGGACAAAAGGTTCTGTCTCTTGAGCTAGATGCTGATAAACTCGCTCCTTGGCTTCTTGATAGGTAGCAACTCCGGAAGGAAATAACTCTAGGGCTTCAGAAGAATAATCTACAAGCAACTCTTGCACTTCTTTCCAACTATCTGCTGACTGACCTAGGCCATGTAAAAATATTAATTTCATTTAGTTCTCCCTTACTGACAACTCATACAAGCCCCTGACTGCATTACAGCCATAGATAGCTTCTGCTCCCTTCAAATCTTCTATGGTCAAGTCTTTCTCTTCTACCTGTCCTGTTTCTAGTAAATACTGACGATAAATTCCCGGTAAGATGCCAAGGCGGACTGGCGGTGTATAGAGCTTTCCAGCGATTTTCAAAACCAAATTTCCAATAGAGGTTTCAAGAAGTTCTCCTGACTTATTGTGGTAAATGATCTCTTGCTCCCCTAGACTCAAATGTGGTCTATGAGTCGTTTTAAAGTAGGTAAAAGCTTGCTGTAAATCCGCTTCTTGCAGACAAAGTTGAGCCTGACAGAAACTTGGACTAAGAGGTGTTAATATTTGACGATCGACTTCTATCTCTCCAGATTTGCTGAGACTAATTCGCAAACGGTAGTCTTGATGAACATCACAAGCTTGGCACTCTGCCTCTATCTTTTGTCTCAAGTCTTCTACATCAAATGGATATGCAAAATACCGACTAGCTTTTCTCAGTCTTTCCAGATGTTGTTCTTCAAACATCAGTTGTTTTTGGCTGATTTTTCCAGTTGTAATTAATTGGAAGCGAGCTTGTTTACGATAAAGAACAGCTGCCTTTTGATGAACCTCGCGGTATTCAGATTCCCAAGTGCTATCCCATGTAATGCCTCCGCCAACTCCATAGATGGC